>CAXBKT010000130.1:0-10786 GCA_963976155.1 uncultured Kordiimonadaceae bacterium
AGGGTCTAGCTCTTGTGCTTTCTTAAAGGCTCTAATCGCTTCCCAATGATTAAATCCATAAATAAAGGCAAAGCCTTGCTGAAAATACGCTTGTGCCTCAGCGTTTGTACTTGAAATTGGAAATGATAATGAATCCAAACCCGGCAACAAAGGAACGTCATTAGAAGGTGGTGTCGAAGCATGCGCTGCGGAAGACAGCAAACGAGCGACCTCAGGTCGGAAAAAACTGCTTCGCTTTGTACCAATTGGCCCGCAAATATTGCGCCTAATATCAAGTGGATCAAATGCGTAAGGCGTGCTCGTCTCACTCGGATTCGGTAACAGTGCATTCACGCCGAAAAGAACGGCCAGCGCTGTTGCTGGAGGAATAAGCGATTTCATAATCGGTTCCCAATTGTCTAAAAGATTTCAACCTACTCCACACTAGTGGCTTGAAGAGACTGTAAGCCGCTTACCTTAAAACTGTCCATCATTATCAAAGAACGCGCTACACTGCACTCGGAATTACACCAGCGTTAATTGCACCCTTTCCTTCCTCTCTATAATTTGGCATGCTTCCAGTTCCTCATGCCAACAGGGAGGACGACATGGCGACAAATGGCGCTTTGAATGGTGCGCACAATATGCTCTCAGTAGCAGTTATCGGCGCAGGGCCCGCTGGATATTATACAGCAGAAGCCCTCACCACACACAACGACCACGTACATGTTGATATTATTGACCGCCTTCCCACACCCTACGGCCTGATCCGCGCTGGCGTTGCGCCAGATCACCAAAGCATAAAAAATGTCTCCAAACGGTATGCTGCAACCAACGACAGGGAAAATGTTCGTTTTGTTGGTAACCTGTCGCTGGGCCGGGATATAACGCTCGCAGAATTAAAAGGCCTATATGATGTCGTCGTTTTAGCAACTGGTGCCGCCAAAGACCGTCACCTCGAAATAGAAGGCGAAAACTTAAAAGGTGTTATTGGGTCTGGGGCTTTTGTTGGCTGGTATAATAGTCACCCTGATTACACCGACCTGAACCCGGATTTACGCATTGCCTCTGTAGCCATTATCGGCAACGGCAATGTTGCTGTTGATGTCGCACGTATTCTTGCTAAAACCGCACACGAGATGGAAGATACAGACCTTGCGTCCCATGCGTCTGATATAATTCATGGCTCACCCATTAAGGATATTTATATACTTGGCCGACGGGGCCCACTAGAGGCGGCCTTTACGCCTAAAGAACTAGGTGAATTAAACGCATTGGAAAATTGTGTAGCTCTTGTTGATAGGAACCAACTTCCCGACGAAAGCATCGACGGAACTCTAACCGGCGCCGCCAAGAAAAATATGGCACACCTGCGTGCGATGACAAATAACCAGCCAGGCACCAAACCGGTACGGCTTCATATTAAATTTTACCTCCGACCGATGACTGTTTTGGGTGACGAATGTGTTTGCGGTGTCAGGTTGGAAGAAACCCGTGTTGAAGATGGCAAGTGTGTCGGCACAGGACAAACCGAGGTCCTGCCAGCAGGGCTAGTCGTACCTTGCATTGGCTACCGAGCCAGCCCCATTGAAGATGTGCCCTATAATACTGGGCGCGGCATTTACATAAGTGATGAGGGCCGCATTAATGATGGACTGTACTGCGTTGGTTGGGCCCGGCGTGGCCCGACAGGTACGATCGGAACCAACAAACCAGACGGCATAGGTATTGCCGCGAAGATTCTTGATGAAGTAAGCCCATCAGGTAAAGAGGGGCGTGCAGGATTAGACCGTATTATCAAAGAGCGCGACCTACATGTTGTTACATTTGCTGACTGGAAAAAAATTGATGCGGCAGAAACAGCTGCAGCAACCAACGGTGCCCCGCGCGTAAAACTAACGCACGTAGACGACATGGTTACAATCGCTGAAAGCTAACTGCTTCTATTTACACAGCCGGTATTCACCCGTCACCTTTGCAAACTTAATAGCAATAGCGACTGCAAACAACATTGGCCCTAATGCAACAAGCAATGCTGAAAGCCCCGAACGTACTGTATCTTCTGCTGACATTAAATATTGCTGTCTCGCCGAAATATAGCTTGCATGTAACGCGCCGACTATCTCCCTATCTGCTTTAGCAATCCCTTCGAACGGCTGCTCAATACCAACCAAGAAATTGATCGGCACATCCATTGGAAAGTCCTCGTTAGCAAGGATAAGCTTTAAGTCGCTATTTTTGTCACTGACCCAACGGCAGAAAGGACGGGTCTTTTGGGTCTGCGCCATATCATCGCAGGCATGTTCTGTATAAACGTTGAACCAATTTTCCAACGCTGCAACCTTATCCATAGCTTCTCTTTTGGACTGCTCAATCGTAATTGCTGCCCTATACATGCGTGCTTCTTCGACGATTCCATAAATCGACACCAAAGCCAGTCCAACCCATATATATTCCACTAGCTTCCACTGTCGCAGCGACAAGGGGTATCTATAAATAAGTAGATAATGAAACAAAGCCAAAGCGACCAAAAAAATAAAAAATACCCACAAAGGGTCGGAAGACGTGTCCAAAAATTGAGCCATGATCACTCCCCCTATGGTCCAAGAGAATCACCTTATCAGGTGTTACTAATTAGACCAGTTATAGATATATTTTAGAAACGTTGGTGACAGGGCGGTAAAACCTTCACTGCGTACCAGCCTCCCACAACTGAATGGTGCTTCAGGCTATTTCTTGATCCGTTTCAGAATACCACTGAAGGAAAGAAGTGTCTTGTCTCCCGAATAAACTGTACCCCGCACAAAAAGAAGCGAGCGCGTTGCACGTATGACTTCCCCTGACGATTCAATCAAGTCTCCGACCTGCCCCGCTGCTACAAATTCACTATTGAAACCAACAGTTACGCAGTCACCCTTCACTTGATTTCGCGCGATTGAAAAAAGTGAGAAGTCCGCAAAACTCATCAACAGGCCGCCGTGTACCATACCAAATGCATTTGTATGTTTTTCCTCAGCAAGGAAAGCGGACTTATAAGTACCGTCCTCTTGCTCCTTCATATAGAAGGGCCCCACAAGCACTTCAAAGGGCTCATTCATATCTAGCTGCTGGTAGCCGTCAGCTAATAGAGTTTCAATAGTTGCCGCCATAGAATGTGGTCCTATTCAACTTCGATAACAGAGGCCTCGATACCCCTGATACCTTTTGGGTCAGTAAAATAATAAGCAGCGAGGATACGCCCATCTTTCATAAGTGTTGCAGACGGATACCCTGTATCCCTACAAGGGCAATCATCTCGAATAACAATTTCAGTCGCATCAGCTAGGTCTTGCCCTACATCCACCAACCGAGCCCGGACACCCATCGGGTCATGCCGGTAACCATAGGTCAGAAACAAGCGCCCATCAGGCAAAACCAGCGCATCATATGGGTGCCCAATAATATCTATTGTCTCCGGTGGACCAAAAGACAAACCGTCGTCCTCAGACTGCGCAATTACAAGCTTATCATCATTATTACTCGTTCTGTGGAAGGCCGTAATTTTCCCCTCAGGCCAGCGCACGAGTGTCGGCTCCTGCAAGCCCACATCTCCTCCCGACACATACCCTTCTTCATACATCCAGGTCACACCGTTATCTTTGGACCTGAAAAACCGAGCTACTGAATTTTTCTCGCCTTCTAAACTCCAGTTATAGCCTGCAGCAAGCAAGTCACCATTTTTGCATTCAATCATACGCCCTTTAAAGGCACCGGTGCCTGTTATCTCAGGCCACCTATGAGATTTTACTAAAGGGTCCGCGGGAATATCAAAAGGTTCGGACCAGTTTTCGCCCTCATCATCACTATACCGCACATAACTACTATGAAATATATACCCAGCCCCATAATGCTCACTGCTAAGCACGTCGACGCCTTTTTCTTTAAGCTGATCACGTGTCTCAACGGTTATCGGGTACCACCGAAAACTATGCTGGAATAGACGCCCAAAGGAACTGAGATAAAGATTTCCGTCTTGATCCCCTGCTTCCGCGTGAACAGGAAGTATTTTGGGCTCAAACTTCGCCACCAAATCCGGCCCAAATCGCTGAAACGCGATATGGGACCGAAAATGCACATGGTCCACTGAATTAAAGTCTTCCTCGGCAATATCACCAAGCAGCCACCTATGGTCCGGTGCACGCCTAAACGCGAGCAAGATGTCACCCGAAGGGCACGTCACCACCGACGGAAACGCGGAAAAGAACCGACTAGATCGGTAGAGCACAATCGGGGCATGAATTTTAACAGGCATATAAGTTAGTTATCTCCATCCAATAAATCACCAATACCGCCAAGGATAGAGCCTTCACCTTTTCTAGAGCCGCCTGCTTGCGGTGCGGCGGCCCAGATACGACCTGCCAATCGACTGAACGGCAGACTTTGAAGCCATACCTTACCCGGACCTTGCAGTCGTGCAAAGAACACACCTTCACCACCAAAAATCATCGACTTGATACCGCCGACCTTTTCAATATCCATATCCACATCTGCTGTCATAGCAGCCAAACACCCTGTATCAACATGCAGAATTTCACCCGGTGCTAATTCCCGCTCAATAACAGTACCACCCACATGCACAAAGGCCCAACCATCACCGTCGAGGCGCTGCATAATGAAGCCTTCTCCGCCAAACAGTCCTGTCATAATTTTCTGCTGGAAGTGAATACCGATTTCCACGCCCTTAGCAGCGGCAAGAAACGCATCTTTCTGACAAATCAAGCGCCCACCAACTTCATCAAGTTTGAACGCTAAGATATTACCGGGATAAGGTGACGCAAACGCAACGCGGGCTTTTCCGTGGCCTTCATGAGTAAATACAGTTGTAAACAAGCTTTCCCCAGTAATAAGGCGCTTACCTGCCCCCAGTAGCTTACCCATAAAGCCACCTTCTTGGCCTGACCCATCACCAAAGACGGCGCTCATCTTAATATGCTGATCTTTGAACATCATGGAACCAGCTTCTGCAACCGCAGATTCGCCAGGATCAAGTTCGATTTCAACGAACTGCATTTCCGCGCCTTTGATTTCATAATCAATGTCATCGGCTGAACTACTGGAGCGTTGATGGCGTGAAACTGGGACGCTTGGTACATGTGATGGCATTATATCTTCCTTCCGTCGCTAACGTATTTTTGAACCTATGTTTAGGTTTCTACTTTGGCTTTTGTGGTATAAAGCCGTTTAAATTCATTTAACTCATTCCCATATCTTGACGATATGGACCTCGGCAATGCACTTTCCTACAATGTAGGCAGCTTGCCAATAAAATTAAAGATGGAGCATTCCACTATGAAGGGCATCTGGGCACTTATTAAATCTATCGGTACGTTCATACAGAGCTTGGGCTCATTTACCATTGGTGCCCTTGTGCTGGCAGTTATTGCGGTTATTGTTATGAATGCAAACCCCAGCCCACGCCCTAGCGTACCAGATGGTGCTGTAATGCTGCTCTGGCCAGATGGTAACATCGTAGAACAAGCTCAATACCCAGACCCATTGGAAACGGCATTCCCCCAGTATAGTAACCGGCGTGCGGAAACGAGTATTCATGATATTACCCGTGCACTAAAACGGGCCAAGAGTGACAACCGTATTGCAGCGCTCGCTCTCATTACAGATTCAATGGCAGGGGCTGCACCAAGTCACCTGCATACCATTGCCGCATCTATTCGTGACTTTAAAGAAAGTGGCAAAAAAGTTTATGCGCTTTCCACTGCTTATAGCCAATCTGACTATCTGCTAGCAGCAGAGGCAAATAAAGTCTACATGAATGCAGGCGGTAATATCCTGCTACCTGGTTACGGTGCCTACCCTACCTATTTCAAAAGTATGCTCGACAAAATCGGTGCGAATGTGAATGTATTCCGCGTCGGTACTTTCAAGGCAGCTGTGGAGCCTTTTATCAGGGACGACATGTCCGATGCTGCCAAAGCAGCTAACCTGCATTACCTAGGTAGCCTTTGGAACCAATACACAAACTCTGTTGAAACAGCGCGCGGCATGGAAAGCGGCACTTTGCAAAACAACATCCAGTCCATTGGCGAGCAATTACGTGCGGCAGGTGGTGATCTAGGTAAGTTGGCATTGCAATCAGGTCTCGTTGACGAACTATCCCCTCGCAAAGCATGGCGTCAGGCACTTATTGAAGAATACGGCATGGACGCGTCAGGCACATCTTTCAAACAGTTCCACTATCAAGCATACCTCGCCGCAACCGATAAGCCACGCACGGACGCCAAACATATTGCTGTTATCACAGCACAAGGCCCTATTGTTATGGGTGATGGCCCTATTACAGTAACCGCAGCAGAAACAGTTGTTGGTTATATCCGCGAAGCGCGTAACAGCCCTGAGACTGGTGCAATCCTCCTGAGAATAAACAGCGGAGGCGGGTCAGCTTTTGCCTCTGAACTCATTCGCCAAGAATTAGTTGCTGCACAAGAGCAAGGCATCAAGGTTATTGCGTCCATGGGCCCCGTAGCGGCATCAGGTGGGTACTGGATTGCAGCAACCGCCGATGAAATTTGGGCCGCACCAGCAACAATCACTGGCTCCATTGGAATTTTTGGCATGGTGCCTACTTATGAAAATACCCTAGATAAAATAGGTGTTCATACTGACGGTGTCGGCACTACGCCACTCGCTGGTGCTTTCAATGTAACGCGCCCGATGTCTGACCTTACAAAAGATATCATTCAGCAATCCATTGAATCTGGATATGAGCAATTTATCAACCTTGTGGCAGAAGGACGCAACATGGCACCGAAGGCTGTTGATAAAATTGCGCAAGGCCGTGTATGGGCTGGCGTGGATGCCAAAGAGCTTGGCCTCGTGGACCATCTAGGCGGGTTTGACGCCGCCGTTGATGCTGCGGCTAATGCGGCGGGCCTTGAGGATTATTCCGTTGTCTTCTACCGGGATCAGCCTGATGATTTTGCACAAATGGTTGCTGGCCTCCTGAATTCGAGCGTGGGCACTGAATTTATTGCACCTAAATTCGGTGAAAGCCTCTCGCCTCTGATGAAACAAGCGTTGGACCTTAAAGGCCAAGCTGACCTTTTGTTGAATCTCAATGATCCGCTTAATCGCTATACGGTTTGCTTAACCTGCGAGGTGAAATAGATATGGCCGACACGCAGAATAAAACAGACGAAGAATGGCGTGAAGAATTAACACCTGAACAATATGCTGTGTGCCGCTGTGGCAGTACTGAGCGGGCCTTCACTGGAAAATACTGGGATTGCAAAACAAAGGGCATATACCACTGCGCTGCCTGCGATACTGCGCTATTTGATAGCGAAACCAAATATGATTCTGGTTCTGGCTGGCCCAGCTTCTGGCAGGGCCTTTCAGCTGATGCAATCAAAGAGCACCAAGACGTGAGCCACAGCATGGTCCGGACCGAGGTCTTATGTGCCGAATGCGAAAGCCATCTAGGGCACGTGTTCCCTGATGGTCCAAAGCCAACAGGTCTGCGGTATTGCATCAATTCTGCATCCCTGTCTCTAAAACCTGCTGACGACTAAGTTCGATAAAATGGAACGCCGGGTAGTGTATAACTGCGCTACCCGGCACGGCACTTGGTACCTATCTTTCTCCTAACAGCAGCGAGCCCAAGCGGGCAGAAGTAAATTGAGGAAGAAGATATGACTACCAAGCAAACTATTCTTCGTGTAGACAGCAGCGCCCGCAAACAGGGCTCCACTACACGTACTCTAACTGACCTCCTAGTTTCGGCCCTATCAGACGAGCAAACAGCCACCATTACTCGCGATCTGGCTGATGGTATAGGCATGTATACAGAAAAGTGGGTGGAAGGTACCTTCACGCCCATAGAAGATCGTAGCCCACAGCACAAATTTGCTCTGTCCGAATCTGACATATTGGTTGGGGAAGTTCAGCAAGCGGATATTTTGGTGATTGGTGCACCCATGTATAATTTTTCCATTGGTGCATCCCTAAAAGCTTGGGTTGATATGATTGCGCGTGCTGGCGTTACTTTTCGCTATACTGAAAAAGGTCCTGTTGGATTACTTGGCAATATCAAAACTTATATTGTTGCCTCGTCAGGTGGAACACCCGTCGGAAGTGATGCCGACTTTGGAACTAAATATTTGAAATTTTTCCTCGCCTTCGTCGGTCTTACCGATGTGACTATCTTATCATCTAAGGGGGAAATTACGACAATAGCTCAGAAGCACAGCAAAGCCGCATAAATAGCACTTTAAAGACACACTACCGGCGCAGATTATCCCTGCGCCGCCAGAACCTGATCACTAACGTAGGGATTCGTTTGGCGTTCGGCACCAAAAGTTGATAGCGGACCATGCCCCGGCACGAACGTAACATCGTTACCAAGCGGCCAAAGTTTATCCGAGATTGCACGAAGGAGCGTAGGCAAATCACCACGTGGAAAATCTGTTCGCCCAATCGAACCTTTAAAAAGCACATCCCCCACAAACGCCACTTTATGCGCCTCATTATATAAAACTACATGGCCGGGCGTGTGCCCAGGGGTATGTAAAACTGTGAGTCGCTCATGCCCAACTTCAATTTCATCACCGTCATTAAGCCACTCGTCAGGCTGGCAGCAACGCAAACCGGGCATACCGTAGTTTGCCGCCTGCTCCTCGATTTGATCGAGCCAAAACTTATCTTCTTTGTGGGGACCAACGATCGGCAAACCCAGCTGTTCCTTCAAATCAGCCGCACCGCCTGCGTGATCCAAATGCCCATGCGTCAGAAGAATTTTGGTAATATTAATGCCTAGATTTTTGACATGTGCCAGCAGTTTATCCACATCCCCGCCAGGATCAACAAAGGCACCTTCCATCGTTTCATCGCACCAAATTATGCTGCAATTCTGCGAGAAAGCTGTAACCGGAATAATCTGCGCTTTTAACATATTCACTCCTGACATTGGTGCATAAACCACCATTCACTAACCGCATTAGATAATACGAGTGGTCAAAAACCGCAAGTGGAAGCGCTGCGCCAAAAGATGTATTGTTAAGTTAGGGATTAACAGTTGGCTGGGGCGGGAGGGATCGAACCTCCGAATACTGATACCAAAAACCAGTGCCTTACCGCTTGGCGACGCCCCATCAACTGTGGGGCGGTTTTTAAAGAAAGCGCTCATGCCTGTAAAGCCCTTTTTCTTCCTTTTTTTATGTTTTATGCATTCAAGCCATAAAACCTTAATATAATTCGTAAAAACCTTGTCACTCTGGTTGTTTATACTAAGCTGTTTGGAGAGTAAGGATTAGCAAATGACTATACTAGTAACCGGCGCGGCAGGATTTATAGGCATGCACGTGTGCGAAGCACTGCTGGCACGCGGCGAATCTGTTATCGGCATTGATAATCTTAATGACTATTATAGTCCGTCCCTTAAAAAAGGGCGCCTTAAAAAACTTGACGATCACAAAGCTTTCAAATTCATTCAATGTGATTTTTCAGATAACGCCTCCCTTAAGGAAGCCACTAAAGGAGTTACCTTAAAGTCAGTAATTCACCTCGGCGCACAGGCCGGTGTTCGTTACTCAATTGAAAACCCTAGCGCCTATATCCAATCGAATTTGGTGGGGCACGCTAATATTTTGGAACTATGTCGCCACTCTGGCTCGCTAGATCACCTTGTATATGCTAGCTCAAGTAGTGTTTATGGTGGCAACACCAAACTACCATTCTCTGTGACGGACCCCGTTGATACACCCGTGTCTCTCTATGCTGCGACAAAAAGGGCTGATGAACTGCTCAGCCAAAGTTATGCGCATCTATACAACCTACCCCAAACAGGGCTGCGCTTCTTTACAGTCTACGGCCCCTGGGGTCGCCCTGATATGGCTTACTGGTTATTCACAGATGCCATATTGAACGGCAAACCAATTCGCATTTTCAACAATGGGGATATGTCGCGCGACTTTACGTATATTGATGACATTGTTGCGGGTATTCTTGCGGTCCTAAGCAAGTCGCCTCAACAAGGCGGCGACAACGCTTTTTCCAACCCTGCACCACACAAGATATATAATATCGGTAATAACAAGCCTGAGCCACTGCTCCATATGATCGATATACTTGAGGATGCACTTGGCGTTAAAGCGGCACGGCAACTAGCCCCTATGCAAGATGGGGATGTAAAAGCAACCTATGCTGATACGACTGCCCTTCAACAAGATTTTGGATTTAGTGCAAAAACACCAATTGAAGTAGGAATTCCAAAGTTTGTGGAGTGGTATCGAGCCTACTATAAAATCTAACCAGCGTTATTCCTCAACCAATGAATCTGTCTTGGTCCACCAGTTAGGGTATTTTTGTGTGATATCAACAGCCGCTGTCGCAGCTTGTTCTTCAGTGTCAAACAATGCAAAGCAAGTTGCGCCGCTGCCAGACATTGCCACATGAAGGCAATTTTCAGTACCCCGCAATACAGAAAGAACCTCAGAAATCTGCGGCAATACCACTTCCGCTGGTGTTTGCAGCGCATTCCTAGTGTCTGTTTGCAAAAACTGGATGAAGGCCTTGTCTTCTGATGGCCACGGCCTGGCCTCTCCCCTTCTACTATCAAAACGGCCTCCGCCTTGCTCGGAAAATGCCTGAAAAATTGTAGGTGTACTAAGTGAAGCCATAGGGTTTACCAACAGTACTCCATATGACTTCGGTACCCTGCGCCCAACAAAACTCTCCCCAATTCCCATGACATAAAGCGGCCTACTATGAATACAGGCAGGTACATCAGCCCCTAGATCGAGAGCAATTTTCATGA
>CAXBKT010000131.1:0-10718 GCA_963976155.1 uncultured Kordiimonadaceae bacterium
ATCAGCAGGGTGCGAACCTTAAACACGCCGCACTTATAGAAACAAAAAATTGATGCGACAGACATATTATTGGATGAAACTCATGAAACTTAAAACTTCATTTATTGCAGCAACAGCGCTTTTGGCGACAACAGCGACGACAGCAACATTTGCACAAGATGACCATAAATTTGATGGAATTTATGGTGGTATCGAAGCTGGCCTCGACTTTACAAAACTTGAAAATGACAAAAAGCGCGACAGAAGCATTTACTTGGGTGGTGTGCTTGGTTACCGCGTTCAAATGGACAGCGGCATGGTCTTTGGTCTTGAAGGTACCTTCGGCGATAGCGGCTATAAAAATAACGCCCTAGGAAAACACACTGATTACGAATATGGCGGCTCACTTACCCTTGGTTCGGCCTTCGGTGAAGATGGCTCTAACCTCTTTTACGGTAAAGTCGGCTATGTTCGTACGCGTTTCGATGAAATCGATGCTGGTGGTACCAAACATTTTGACGGTGGTTGGCGTTTCGGAGCCGGCTACGAAAAGTCCTTAAGCCAGAATGTAAGCCTACGCCTTGGTGTTGATTACACCACATACAATAAAGACGACAAACAATGGCAAGGAAAAACAGGCCTTTTGTTCAAATTCTAACAGTTCCCTACGCCCCAGTTGCATACCCTGCCCTATATCCCTGACATACGCAGCTGGGGCACCCTACTTCTATCTGTGAACCCTTGTGTTCTGAGTACTGAATGTAAGCGGCGATGGCCTCTGTCGCTTACATTCTTTTATGCAGTTTGGCCTTTTATGCTGTTTGGCCGGATGATAATTTATCGATAACATCGACCAAAACCGCAGCCTCCTGAGCGCCAGAGACGCCGCTCTTGCCATCAAAAATAAACATCGGCACACCCTGTATGCCCATCTTACGCGCTTGCATAATTTCTTCACTCACGAGCTTTTTGTCTTCGTCAGATTCAAGCAGTTCAGAGACCAGCCCAACGTCCATGCCGGCCTTGCCTGCAACATCAAGTAGCAAATCAGTATCGCCGAGAAATGCACAATCTTCAAAGTAGCGCTGCATCAGGTTTTCTGCGACTAAATCCTGTACATTTGTACCCAATGCCCACCGGATAAGCCGGTGCGCATCCAATGTATTCGCGACTAGGCAATCGCTCTCAAAGTCAAATTTTATACCAAGGCCTGCACCGGTCTTTAAGAGGTGTTCACGCATTGCCGAAAGCTGAGGGCTATCGTCACCAAATTTTTGCTTGTAATAAGCACGCCGATCAACGCCTTCCACAGGTGTCTCAGGGGCTAGCTGATATGGGCGCCAACGCTTCAATGAAATAGCCTCCGGCCTCATTTCAAGCGCCTTATCGAGTTGTTTTTTACCCACGTAGCACCAAGGGCACACCACATCGATAACGATATCTAATTGCATATCAGCACTCCTGTTCCATCAGACCATTCATGACATAAGGCGACGGCTAAAATTGTACATAGTCTTTTACAGCTTTTTTACTTGGGTTTTCTATAGTCGGGGCCACCAACAGAGGCAAAACAATGATCACAGCACTAGATTCAGCAAAGCAAGGCCTATTACAGGCCGAACGCCGTGCGGCAGATATTGCAAAGGATATCCTCAAAACAACAAGCAAAGCTGCATCTTTTACCGTTAGAGAAGATGCAGACCTCTCTGGCATCCCGAAAACTCAAGCCGAGGACAACGGCCCAGACACGGTGGTAAATATCAATAACCCTTCAGGCTTTGGGGACTTAATCCAGCAATTTGCAGACCTTCGCGCAGAACAACGTGCGTTTGAAGCAAATGCAAAAATTTTCAAGGCTGAAGACGAAAGCCTTGGCACCCTCATAGATGATTTGAGTTAGCAGCTAAATAAATGCCTTCTATCCCAGCGTAAGCTCCACTAAACGCAAATGTTAACATGAATGACTTGACCCCAAGGTCAATTCCTCCAACATTGCAATTATGCCAGACAGCCTAGAACATATTACCAAGGAACCAGACCTACGTGACCAATTCGGCCGTAAGATCACATATCTACGCCTATCAGTAACAGACCGGTGTGACCTACGCTGTACTTACTGTATGGCAGAAAATATGACCTTCCTGCCAAAAGCAGAGGTATTAAGTCTTGAGGAAATGCTATTTCTTTGTCAGGCATTCATGGACCGAGGTGTCCGGAAAATTAGACTAACCGGCGGCGAACCTCTTGTCCGGAAAAATATCCTGTGGCTAATTAAGCGTCTTGGCAATGAAGTAAACAACGGCAGGCTCGACGAAGTTACCCTAACCACCAATGGCACACAGTTACCTGAAATGGCGCAGGCCCTATATGATGCCGGCGTGCGGCGCATAAATGTTTCGCTAGACACCCTTGATTCTGTTCTTTTTGAAAAAGTAGCCCGCCGCAACAAACTAGAGACCGTACTTCGAGGTATTACTGCAGCAAAAGCAGCAGGGCTTGAGGTCAAAATAAATACCGTGGCGATACAGAATGTAAATGAAGGTGAAATACCTGATCTGCTGCATTGGGCCCTAGAGGAAAACCTTGACCTCACTTTAATTGAAACAATGCCGCTAGGTGATGTGGCAGAAGCCCGAGAAAATACCTATTTACCCCTTTCTTCGGTGAAAGAAACGCTGGATAAGCGCTTTACTCTGACACCAATTGACAAACGCACCGGCGGCCCAGCTCGTTATTTCGCGGTTGATAATAGCAAACAAAGATTAGGTCTTATCACACCCCTGACTAATAATTTCTGTGATGGCTGCAACCGGGTACGGGTGACCTGCACAGGGCGTATCTATATGTGCCTTGGTCAAGATGATCATGTTGATTTACGTTCGGCTTTACGGGGGAATAACCCAGACAAAAACCTGTCACACTGCCTAGACCGCGCTATGGGCCTCAAACCACTCGGGCATGACTTTGCGATGTCTGATGGCAAGATGATTGGCAAAGTCTCGCGCCATATGAGCCAAACTGGCGGTTAATAATTTCCGTCTTCCTGCAATTTTTGCTTTGTTTATTTACACTTCGCCTCTGACTGCCTAAATATATTGCGGTGCAGCTGTAAATCACCTCTATAATAACTGCACCTCAGAGGACATTGCAAAATGAAGATTGCCATTATCGCCAGCGAATTTGGTGAAGCAAGTAAAGCCGCAAAGGCGCTCAAGAACAGATACCGTGCTGTTAGCGTACGGGATGCTGATATCATTGTTGCGCTCGGCGGTGACGGTTTTATGCTGCAAACTCTGCACGCCTATATGAAGCATAACAAACCAATATTCGGCATGAACCGAGGTACTGTTGGTTTCCTGATGAACGAGTATGCAGAAGATGATCTTCTAGAGCGCATACAAAAAGCCGATACCTTTGCAATGCATCCCCTTCGCATGCGCGTTACGCGCTGTGACGGTGAGGTAGTTGAGCATTTAGCGGTTAATGAAATATCGCTTCTACGCGAAACGCGGCAAGCCGCAAGTATTCGCATTGCTGTAGACGGCAAAGTGTATATGGCGGAACAAGTCGGAGACGGGCTACTCGTGGCGACACCTGCTGGCAGCACAGCCTATAATCTTTCAGCGCACGGCCCAATCATTCCACTAGGGTCGCAATTGCTTGCCTTAACGCCCTTGTCACCCTTCCGGCCACGCAGGTGGCGCGGGGCACTATTACCGCACCATGTAACCGTTGAACTAACAATCAACAACCCCCAGAAACGCCCAGTGTCGGCAACAGCAGACATGCATGAGGTTCGGGATGTCCGGAAAGTTGAAGTAGAGGAAGACCGTAGTATTTGTCTGAACTTATTGTTCGACGCCGAACACACTTTAGAAGAACGCATTTTCACCGAACAATTCGCCTACTAAAAAGTTATCCCGCATTACATAAAAACGGGCCCCTGTGATATTTCACAGAAGCCCGTAGTCCCGTCCCTTATGGGATCGTTTTATTCTTCAATTAAATAAAGTTAGTGTCGGCCACTTTTCCGTCAGCCATAGGTACCGTAACGGTAAAGCGACTTCCTTCATTTTCAACACTTTGAGCCGTGATGTCGCCGCCCATTTTACGCGCAAGCTCACGGGAAATATGCAACCCAAGACCTGTTCCCTCTTGTGTTCGGGAATAGATATGCTCCGTAACCTGTTGAAATTTTTCAAAGACTGAAGACAAATTTTGTGGCGAGATACCAATACCCGTATCCCAAACAGTAATCGCCAGCATCTTGTCAGCAGCCTGCTTTTCAACATCAATACCAATGGAACCACCCTCAGGCGTAAACTTCACAGCGTTTGATAACAGATTAACTAAAACCTGCGTGAGCCTGCGATCATCAGCCTTCAATATTGATACCTTTGTTCCGTGCACTCTCGGTATTCATGTGCGTTGCTTTATTGATCAACTGCTCGAGCGATAGCTCATCAACTTGCAAAGACAAGCCGCCACTTTCAATCACAGCAACATCAAGGATATCGTTAATAAGCCCGAGCAAATGCTCTCCCGATTTTCGGATATCTTCGGCGTAACCAATGTAACGGCTTTCAAGCGCCCCAAAAGTTTGATGCTCAAAAGCTTGCGCAAAACCAATTACAGCATTTAGTGGGGTTCTAAGCTCATGGCTCATTGCCGCAAGAAATTCATTTTTAGCACGCAGCGCGCTTGTCGCTTGCTCACTAGCCACATCAAGCGCCATATTTTTTCGAGTTAATTCAGCAAGCAAATTTTCAAGGTTTTTGCGTACACCCAGTGCTTCCTGAGCCTGAACATAACGCGTTGTTACATCCATCCCAACACCTCTGTAGCCCCGGAATTCACCGTTCTGGCGCTCAAACACTGGTACTGCAGACAAATGGAACTTTAGCTCGCCGCCACTTGGCTCACTAATAACAAATAGTTGCTCACGGAAAGGCTTGCGCATTTTGATCGCAGTTGGCCCTTCGAGGCGTCCTTCTAAATTTTCTTCCAACCGGCCAAATTGATCAAACTTAGAGCCAATAAAAAGAGATGCAGGCTGGCCGACAATCGCTGTAAACCGCTCCGACAAAGACCGAATTCGCATATCGGAATCACACTCGAAGAACCAATCCGAACTCGCGCGGGTAAAGTCCTGAAAGCGCGCTTGTGTTTTATTGGCCTCTTCAATGCCGCGAACTTGGACTGTTACATCTTCGTATGTACCAGCCACGGCTATAATCTCTTTACGCTCGTTCCTTACTGGCGTATGCCGCCCAAGAAACACACGTTCACGCCCTGATATGTGTACAATCTCTTCAGAGCGTACCGTCGTATTGCTCGCGAGTACATCTTCAATAACAGGCTTAATAGAAGGGATTTGATAACTACCAACGGCATCAATTTTGCCTGGTGCCAGCGTCATATCCGCAAGACTTTCATCAAGCCGCGTATAATGACTATTCACATGAATGACAGTCCCATCGAGAACTGCAATATAAAAAGGCAGGCTTTCATCAACAAGCAAATGCGACAGAATGCCAAGTACTTGTTCATTTGCAGGCAACTGCGATGTACCACCGCGTGTTAAAGAAGCCCCAAAAGCTCCCTCATTCGCCTCAGTCCGGCGAGCCGTCAAATCAACAATATTTCTTCGTCCAACTGGTTCTTTGACCATAATAGGTCTCCCCCAAACCAAGCGGCTGCTCCAAGCCTAACTTGATTTATCCCACTTTATCCAATTCTTCGATTGCTTCTTGATACGCATGGTCACGCTGCCAAACCTGCAACGCTCCCTTTGCATTTTCTTCCGATGTCGCATCAAAAAGCGCGATAATATCCTTAAGCACACCTGGGGATTTGACTGCCCCACCTTCTCGTGCCTGCACTACAAGTAAATAGATGTTTGTAAATTGACTACGCTCAATTCCAACCGCCTTAGCAAGGATAGCAAAGCTTTCCCCGCCCTTATCCGTAAAGATACGCCATGCAGTCCTGAAATCCACATGACCCAACTCAGCCATACCTGCAACAAAAACAGCTACACGTTGTTGCCTTAGAGAATTAAGCAGAAACTGAACCGAAAGCTCCCCGTTCTCGGCCATTCTGCGCACTAAACGCTGTGCTCTTATATATGCACTGGTTTGATCACCAGTATCTACAGCAACCGCACTTGTCGCCCTTTTCACCGCTTGCTCAAAAGCGATTGGATCAACCTTATGCTCGCTAAGGATTTTCTTCCTAAGTGCCGCAGACACCCACCAGTACATACGGTAAGCCAGATCACCAGGCAGGTCAGACCTACCTAAGAGAGGTTCCTGAAAACGGTCCACCCGCCTGGATTCTGCCACCAGATATTCCATTGCTCGTTTGGATAACTGGCTATCATGATTATTGAGAAGAGTTTCAATGACATCTTCACTGCCATATTCCACCAGTGCGTTACTAACTGGCTCCGATACTTCATCCCGCATCGCAATCGCCATACGGTGTTCATCGGTACGCATGCGAATAATCTCCACAAGGTCCGGATCTTTTAATAGGTTACTACGTTCCAGAATAGGCCTAGCAATTTCTGCATCATCCTGAGCAAGTAGTGTTGCAATTTCTGGTAAATCAATACCCGAACTAGCAAGGGTCTGCGCCAATTCCTTACGAATATCGGCTTCCACCTTACTGACAAGCTTCCCAAGAATGTCAGACATAAGGGCACGCTCATGTTCACTCAAGCGACCATCATCTGACAAAAACAGATCAGTGATATTTTCAACGAGGCGCGAACGGGCATCTGACGATTTTTCTTTCGCCAACAGCAACAGCTCTTGCAGCTCTTTACTGACCAAAGGTCTTCTCCTTGCCCCCAAAGCACTCATAAGAATAAAGATTCAGCGGGAAGAATCAATACCTTACAATAAGACTGTACTAGACAATGTATCTAAACAGCCTTTCAACTACCATATATCGAATCAATTTGATTCCACGAGTCAACATATAGCGATTCGCGCATACAAAAAAAATCGTTAAATTTTTGTTAATGATGCAAAAAGAACACTATTTTGGTGAAATTTCCGAAGAAGTTTAGTCGTGCAGTGCCATTGTCATCCACTCACCGTCCAAATAACAGAGCGGTATAGGCGTTTCGTCATCAGACACTTGCACACCAATAATTGAGCCAATAACAATCGCATGACTGCCTGCATCAAGAATACTATCAACTCCACAGTCAAAGCTCACCAGCGCATCTGGTAGTAACAATGCGCCGCTGGCACCAACTTGCCAATTACCAGATGCGAAACGGTCTGTTTCCGGCGTACCGTCCATACCAGCAAAAAGCATAGCAAGGTCTTTATGCTGCACACCCAGGACATTCACACCCAAACATCGACCTTTGGAAATTGTCTCATAAGTACTGCCTGCCCTATTGATGCACGCAAGTAACTTAGGCGGCTCAGCCGAAAGAGATGTTACAGCAGTGGCCGTCAAACCGGCGTTTACATCACCACAGGATGTTGTAACGATATTAACGGCACCGCCAAGTCGGCGCATACCGAGGCGAAACTCTTCCGCTGTGATGCTCATGCTCTACTCCTGCTCGAAATCGAGCACACTGTAGCCACGACACATAGAAATTCAACGTGAATCAGGTAAAAATTACGTATTTTATAGGAACCTAAGCAAGCTGAGGTTCGAAAGTGACCCAATCGCACGGTATGATGCCTCAAGTGCAACCTGGTCATTGTTCAGGCGCGTCACGGCTTCAGCGATATCAACATCTTCAAGGTCAGCTATGAATGTTTCCAAGAACACAGCGGTATCCTTGTGCTGGTCCTCAATAACTTCAAGGCGTCCATTATTTAGACCATTAGACACCTGCACTTGCCGCACTTTATCGATTGAAGCCTCAAGCCCCGCCAACTGACCCTGCAGGAAAGTACGCTGAGCATCAGTGATTTCTCCGTTGATTGGGCCGCCAGCGCCAACATTGAAGTTATATAAATCAAGCATTTGCTGGAAAATATCTTCCCCAACATCACTTGCCAAAACGCCGAACTCAAGATTAACACCATCCGCTATCTTCGCTTCAAACGCGATAGAAGCATTATCAAATGCATCACTAACCGATGTTAGAGCAGCATCATCCAACGTTTTTAGCTCAGCTAAATTGTTTACGTTAACCGGCTTGGTACCGGTTTCAGCCCCAGAGAACAAATAAGTGCCATCAAAGTTTGTATTCAGTGAGCTTTTTACAAATTGAAAAGTCTGATCAAGAAACTCCGTAAAACCTTCCGCCTGGTTATTCGCAAGCGTTGTTTGCATAGTTTCTTTTAGCTTCTCCATCGCTGTAATAACACCGCCAACCTGCACATCATTGGCGTCTAGCTTACCTTTGATGGTTTTGATTGATTGTTGGTATGTATCCACCCGCGCCTTAAAAGAGCGAGATCCAAGCACGGTACTTGTTTCGCCGGCCAGCCCACGGTACTCATCCGTTTTCTTACCAGTCGATATTTGCCGCTGATCATTAAAAACCTGCTGCTGATTATCCATAATCGAACGGATCAAAACCTGCTGCTGACCAAAGCTGGAAACTCTTACCATGCTATACTCTCCTTACACCGCTGCGAGCAGGCCATCATATAGCTCCTGCACACTCGATAAAATTCTTGCTGCTGCATTATAGGCGTTCTGATAAATTACAAGGTTTGCAAGCTCCTCGTCGAGGTTAACACCTGAAACATCTGAGTTACGCTGCCCAACTTCTTGCTGCAATGCGAGATTGTCTTCTTCAAAATTTGTTGCCCTAGCAGCCTGCAGACCAGCATTACCGAGGAAGCGGGACACATATTGTGATAGCGTTAGACTAGAGCTTTTAAGCTCGCCCGCATCAGAGAAAGTTACCAGTGTGGTTTCCAGCCCCTGATAGGCGAGCGCCCCGCGCTGATCCCCTTTTGTAAGAGCTACACTGCCGATCGCAGCTGTTTGATCAAACACACTGAGCGCCAGTAAATCAGGGCTTTCACTAATAGCATTAACAACTTTTACTTCCTGCGCAGCATCGGCACGGAATGAGTCCCCCATTCCAAATGCAGAACTAAATGTTTGTCCTGAGCTTCCTACAGTAGTGCCATCACCAACCACCTGAAGCTTTGCGCCGTCAAATCCGGTTTTTTCAGTCCAGGTCAACGCACCTTTGCTATCGAGAGCAAAAGAGAAGTATGCACCTAAACCTGAAACACTATTCAGCTCCGTAAGCATATCATCATAGTCCGTCCCCGAAGGCACCGTAACTGTAACCGTTGATAGTTCCCTGGAATTCGAATCTACTACTTTAAAGTCAATGGTTTGCCCGGCTGTCATGCCGTGTGTTTGGCCGCCCGTTACACCCGTTTCATATATGCCTGGCCTTTTGGCAGTAATCACATCATTCATACCAAAGAAATGACTGAAGCCTCGGCCTGCACGCTGACTAGGCGTTGTTGCGTCATCGGCAATTAAGACCCGGTTCCCTGATGCACCCGTAAAGCTCATCACGCCGTTGTTCAGCGCAAGTGTTGCGTCACCATTTAATCCCGTTGCGCCGTTTACAAGCGTAATCAGAGCATCAAAAGTCGCCGGCGCGCCGCCAGCATCAAAATCTACAGTGACCTTAGACTGTAGTTCGTTATCACCATTTACAGCAGCAAAGGTGACAATACCGGTAAAATTATGGGCGTGCGTGCCCTCAACAATTGTTTGCTTGCCGGTCATCACTGTCGGCGGCGGAGCAGCTGAAAAATTATTATTCACCGCATTAAACTCGTCAGCAACACGCGCACTAAGCTCACCCAGTGAAACTGTCAGTTCCGGCAATTGGCTATCGCGCATTTCCAGCAAACCTGACAAACGACCAGAGCGAATATGTGACATAAAATCAACCGGTGTAGATTTTGGCTCAAGCGTATCTTTATCAACCCGCGCAATATTAATTGCTGGGAAAATTGTATCGGCCTGCACTATACCCGGCGCGCTATAAGAAAGTTGCGACAAAGTCGTATCCACCAAAGGATAGCCATCGCTTGTCGTCACAAAGACAGTACCAGCTTCCTGCCTATCAATTTTGATATCCACGAGCTCGGAAAGCGCGGCAAGTGCCTGAGACATCTGCCCCTCAAGGCCGCCAGAATCGCCCCCAGTCGACCGCTGCTTTGCAAGCAAAGGATTAAGGTCACTAATCCTCTGAAGCTGCTCGTTAATTGCTTCTACATTTTCTGAAAGCTGCTGGCTCGCCTCGCCTCGTAAATTCTGCAACTGAGTTTGGAACAAACTGGTTTGATCCAAAAAGCTTTGCATATCAGACAAAACCTTCTGACGCCGCAGAACGTCAGCAGGGTTTAGCGTGAGGTCAGCTACCCCACCGAATATTCGGTCTATACGAGAAGAAAGTGAACTATCCGCAGCAGGATCACCCAAGATACCCTGCAATCTATCATGAAACTCGCGCTGAGCAGTAAATTCAGAAGCATTTGATGTCGCTGTGCGAAAAGCAGTTTCCAGAAACTGGTCCACCACACGGGACACGTCTGAAACTTTAACACCCGCGGTCATACCTTGCGTAACGTTAGCTTCTAAATCCACCTTCACACGGGAGTAATGGGGCGTATTCACGTTAGCAACGTTATTCGAAGTAGCCCGGAGTGCTGCTTGACTTGCAAACAGTCCGGACAGCGATGTTGAAATAATATTATTTAAAGACATCGAGCCCTCCG
>CAXBKT010000132.1:0-10509 GCA_963976155.1 uncultured Kordiimonadaceae bacterium
AAAGCCTCCAATAATAAAATACTAAACTAAGCCCAAATCATTCGACGACGGACAGCATTCAGCAGGCAATGGCTAACCTCGTTGCCGTGCTTGTTGAAGCAGCGCCCATCTACAGCCGCAGTGCCACGGGGCAGGTTGATGTAATGGTCTGAACCACGGGGGTTAAGGTCAGAAGGATACTGAGAGTATTTGTCAGGCCATGTGCAGCCCACCCGGAATAGCTGGTTGGCAGCGTCAGGCTCTAATCCTATTAAGCGATCAACCTCCGCCTTAGCAGTGGCGTTGAGTTCGTTGTAAGCGATTTGGCAAACGGTTTCATGGCCGACTTGGCCGAACGCGAATGCTGAGCTTGAAAACATGAACAAGCATGCGGCTATCAAAATACGCATTATATTCCCCCTGAATATTTCATAACGAACTTTGAACAGATTATTTGGCGATGATTATGCCCGTTTAAGTGGTTTGGCGGCTGTGACTACCATCATGGATTAAACGGGTTTGGAAAAGAGAAATTAACGGTCCCTTAATGTGGTTTGCTCATAGCTTGATAGAAGTGCCAACCATCACTGCTAACGGTCATGCCGGCTATGGGCTGATATCCATAAGTGATAGCTTCAATCACAAGAACGGCTAACAATTGATGCCCAAGCTCTGAATTTACATCAAACATGTGCTGGTTTTTATACGAGTCTCAAGGTCCCCAATAAACCCCAATCAGTATACCACCCGTATTAAATAATAAGACAAAGGCTATCCATAAAAATGCGGTTAGGATATTCTTACCAACCAGAACGTAACTATTAGTTAGCAAAGCCTCGCTAACTGATTGATTTTCAGACATATAACTACTTCTATTATTATAGCCGTAAATGATAAAATATGCTGACAAAAACACTAGATAAAAAACTACTGATAAAAGTATCAATTTAATACCTTGTTGATTTAGAACAAATTTAACAAACAGAACCAACAGACAACCAATAAACAGTCTAAAAATAGCTAGAAGTTGTCTAGTTGAGAAAACTTGCCACCAAGTCATGCCATGCGTATCCTTGTTGACGTCCGCATTACGAGTAAAAGTAGCACCCCATAAAATACCCAAAAAAGCATAAATATAGAATCCAAATATTGGTATAAGCGCTAATAAAACGTCAAAACCTTTACTTTCAAAAATTGGGTTTTGGAGGGCAATAAGAGCTGAAGAAGTAAATGCAACGAGGCTCCCAAGGAGCAAATAGAATAACCCTGTGACTGGTGTTTTCGCACTCAGCGAACGGGAAAAATCAGACAAAAAATAGATAAAGAATAAAGTAAATATGTGTCTCCAAATATCACTCACCAAGAAATTATACCCAAGTGATTCAAGTAAAATAATAGTCATTTTGCTAATTATAGGATGGAGCCAACCTAATAAAAAGATAGATATGCTTTCATAAACTTGAAGAGCTAATGTTAATATCTTGATATACTCGCCTTCAAACGCCGCTTCTTTCAACGCTAAAACCGCTGCAACAGTAAAAGGCAAACTGAACCATCCAAACTTTGAATTCGGTACTAAAAACTGAAAAAGTATTTTTTTAGGGTCTATCATAACTTTTCCACTAAATATTTAGCAACAAGACGAGTGGTAATACCCCTATGATATCGCCTCGATCTAAGAAGGCGTCTGCTTTCTTCGCAGCTTCCCATTCGGCATCATCTCCATGCTGCTCAACCATAAGCGCGGCAGTTCGATATAAATCTATTTCTGGAATGTTCACTCGTTCTATCCCCCCGGCTAAAAACGTATGTGTATCCTTGCAGGTTTTACGAGAGAGTCAATCGTCAGTGCCGTGTCTTAGAATAGTTGCGGTTCAGTATAGTATTGTTTCTCCAACTTTCTTGCCGGCGTTGAATGTTTTACGGGAAACTATTTTACCAGTAGAAGTGTTGTATTGAAGGGCTTCGCCATGTTTTTTTCCATTGGCATACGTTGTTTTAAAATTGAGTTTTCCATTGTAATAACTTTTTTTGTCGCCGTTCTTTTTTCCTTGGGAATAAGGCACTTCACTTACTAACTTACCTTCGTCGTTAAACTCTTCACGAAGGCTGTCTTTCTTACCATTTCGGTACTGTTCACGAGTATTTGTGACGCCGTTCTTATTGTATACTTCACGTAGGCCGCTTTTTTTCCCATACTCATAGGTAATAAGTTCAATTTTGATGCCTTTGTTGAACTTGTAAAAGGCGCCATGTTTGACAAACTTTGATTTTCCGTTGTTTGTGATTTGGATCATTAGCCCCTTTGTGTACTCTCTGTTGACTACTTTGTAGGTTTCCAGAGAGGTTTTATCTGTGAAGAGGGCCTTGTCGACAAGTTCATTAAAGTGTTTTGGCTTAACTTGTGAATAATCGATTTTTTCACTGGTTTGGGCACTTACTGTTAAAGTAGCCAAAATTGAGGCAATCGAAAAAAGTAGTACTTTCATGAGTTCCTCCTCTAAATTTCCTTGACTAAGGTATCATGCCAATCAGTGCACTTCTGTGTCACTGCTCACACGCTCAAGGTCAAGAATAGCGCTTGCAACACGTTTCCACGTGGCTACAGCTTCGGGCATGCTCCGTTTTCCAAAAGCTTCGGCGTTGTCCAATGCTTTCGAATGGGCCTCTTTGCCATGCTCACCGCGCATTAGCTCGGCTGTCCTGTATATGTCTAGTCCCTCAGTCATCTCACCAGTACCTCTTGTGCCAATCTAAAATCTCGTTGGTCGCTTCTTCAAAATACTCCGACATCATCATGAATACTGAGAGCTATTTTTCATGAAAGAATCGTCATGATTATTAGATTACTATTTTCTGCTCAGAACTGAGAACAAAAAAAGAACAGGCGAAATGAAATAAACTGAGTATTTAGGTTAAGCCTTTTTAAACGCTACAACATTTCCAGCTTCTTTTTTTCCTGAGAAAAGTAAGTTCATCCTGCGATCGAGGAGGTGCAAAGCATCATACTTCTCTTGTAGGTAATCATGGAGATTATAGACGGCATCTAGCCCGCCTGGACTATGATTGAGGACGCGTTCCCTGTGTTCATAGACTACACCCGATGCCGCCATTTGAGTATTAGCAGTACGCCGCAGGTCATGTATCCACCACTCTTTAAGGCCGAAGTACTCGCTTGTCTCTTTCACAAAGTAATTAAGTGTGTAGCTGGCCATAGGTTTGTCATTTGGGCCTAAGAATACGTACTCAGGGTTCTCGATGCCTCTAGCCGCTGTCAGGGCTAAACTCTCGTCAATTATCTCAAGCATTCTGTCTGTAAGTGGAACGGCATGTTCCCGCCCGTTTTTGGTTCTGTCGGAATTGATAACCCATAGCTGTTCATCACGGCGAAGTTCAGACAACGGCATATATATGACTTCTGATTTACGTTGTGCCGAGCGTATTAGAAATTCTAGAGGTAATGCATATACCTTTGGCGCACCTTTCAGAGCCTTCCAAAAAGTGAGGACCTCACTGGCCGATAAGTTGCGATCTCGTTTGGTGCGCTTTGCCGGTGTCTCAAGCTCAATGGCTGGATTGCTCTTTAGGTGGTATTTCTTCTTAGCCCATTTGAAGAAGTCTTTAAGGCGAGGGACCAGCTTGACAGAGTTGATGTCATTGTCGGCTGCTAGCATATCAGAAATCCTCATTTCCAGATCAGCTGCAGATACCTCCATTAAGCGCCTGTTGCCTAGGAACGGTACAAAGTGAACGTTCATTAATGACCTATACGAACTATAAGTGTGCTCGCGCTTAACCCGTTTGCGTATTTCTGATTCAAGCCAACGACCAACCGCCCCTTCGATAGTTTCATCTACTGCGGCAATCTGTTTTTCCGTTTTGTATGCTGGATCTTTACCACCATCTAGCATCTCTTGTAGGTCGATAATTGCTTTTCTGGCGTCGGCCAGTTTCAATCGATTAACGTCGCCTATCTTGATTTCTTTCTGGATGCGGTTGAAAGAGTAGCGGAAGATATATGTTTTCTTACCCAAAGGACTAATGATCATGCCGAGCCCTGACTTGGAAGGGCAAGAAATTCGCCGGCGTTTGCCAGCCTCGGGCTTAACGTTCTCAACAAACTTAGCGGTCCACACCGTACTTTTCTCCCCCAACAGGTTAGGTGATGAGAAAAGGCGGATTCATTTACACCTAATTTACACCTAATTTACACCTAAATTCTCAAGATAAGTGCATATAGCAGTGTATAGTGTAAAATAGTGACTACGTCAAAAAACGCTTTATTTCATAAGGTTGAGAGATAGTTTTATATAGTTTTTGAGATAAGCTGTTGCGCATGCGAGTCTTCTCGTCCGCACCAACTATCCCTCCTCAGGATAGTACAAAAACGGTAATCCTTTTTAAGGGTTGCCGTTTTTTGTTGATTAGGCGTTTTAGTTTACATCTAAACCTTCTAACCAGAACCAATTACGTCCCTTTAGAGCCTTTGTTTTAAGGTTTGCTATCAATTAGTATTTTTTTTGTGGTAGGGCTTTTAACTCCTGCCCCTTTCTTCTATCAAGAGGCGAGTTGTCTTGTTTCATCAATAATCGAGGAGGGTACTATGGTACAAGAATCCCAGTTGCCAGATAGCAACGAGCAAACCTCGCCCCCTTCTGATCAAGTTGATGTCCCCCAAACGGATGTGCATCTCAGCAAAGAGTATGTGCAAACTCTTCAGCGTGCCTTGAAGGCCGACGATGAAGAGCAAGTTCAGGAGATGATGGATGAGTTGCACGCAGCTGATGTGGCTGATGTGCTTGAAGTGTTGCCCTCAGCGCAGCGCGTAAAACTTATTGGTTTTTCTAGTGGGCAGTTCGACCCTGAAGTTTTGAGTGAAGTCGTTGGGGAAGCGCAGGACGATCTTTACGAGCATATGCCGAATGATCAGATTGCTGATGCGGTTACTGAACTTGAGAGCGATGATGCTGTTTATGTAATCGAAGAACTTGGCGCCGAAGACCGAGAAGAAGTACTCCGTAAACTTGCCACGGATGACCGTGTCGCGATTGAAGAAAGTCTAAGCTACCCTGAAGATTCGGCTGGTCGATTGATGCAGCGCGATTTGGTTGCTGTGCCTGAGTTTTGGACTGTTGGGCAGACAATTGATTATCTTCGCTCTGATAACCCAGATATTCCGGCTGATTTCTACGATGTTTTTGTCGTTGACCCTGCCCACAGGCTGGTTGGAGTTGTTGCTTTGTCCAGAGTGATGCGTACTGCCCGGGCTATTCCGATTTCGGATGTGATGGAAACAGAACCATACTCAGTATCGGCTGAAGCTGACCAGGAAGAGGTCGCGTATCAGTTTACCAAGTATCACCTAATTTCGGTCGCGGTAGTTGATGCCGGGCAGCGCCTCGTTGGTGTAGTTACTGTTGATGACGTGGTCGACGTGATTGAAGAGGAAGCTGAAGAAGATATTCTAGCCCTTGCTGGTGTACGCGACGAATCCGGCCTCAATGAAAGCTTTCTTGAAATTACGAAAGGTCGGTTTACGTGGCTTTTTGTAAATTTGGGCACAGCTATTCTGGCGTCGATGGTGATTGGTATGTTTGAAGCAACCATTGAACAGATGGTGGCACTCGCAGTTCTGATGCCAATTGTTGCTTCTATGGGGGGCAATGCCGGAACACAGACCATGACTGTTGCTGTAAGAGCGATTGCAACAAAAGAGCTAAGTTCTACTAATGCTTGGCGCGCAATAAGCCGTGAGGTTTCAGCCGCTTTTTTAAACGGCTTTACGCTGGCACTTATTTCTGGCGTTGTGGCATATTTGTGGTTTGATAACTTAATCTTGGGCAGTGTGTTTGCGATCGCTATGGTATTTAATATACTGGTGGCCGGCTTATGTGGCTTACTAGTGCCAATGGCCCTGCATAAATTCAATATCGACCCCGCGATTTCATCTAGTGTTTTTGTGACAACTATTACCGATGTTGTTGGTTTCTTTGTATTCTTAGGTCTTGCAGCAGCATTTTTGCTTTAGAGGCAGTCAATGAAAGATGGCCCGGTATTATTGTTGGATGACGAACCGGTTGTACTACAAGTACATGCTGCTGCTGTTCGACAGTTTGGTTTCGAAGCCGTCTTAGCTGAAACTGCTGAAGAGGCCCTTGAAATAGCGCGGTCGCGACAGCCATCTCTGGTAATTAGTGATGTACAAATGCCCGGCGAGGGCGGTTTTGATTTCATTGAGGGGTTGAACAAGCAGGGCCTTAAAACCATGCCTGCAATTTATCTGACAGGGTATAATGATATCGATATTGTCAGAGGTGGTCTGCGGGCTGGTGGTGATGATTTCATAATTAAAGGTAGCAGCGTGGAGGTTTTGCGGCGCAGAATTGCTTTTTGGATGGCGAGTGGTTTCAACGAGCTTCCGAGTGAGTTACGGCGGAGGGCGCTTATTATGGCAAATGCTGTAAAGGGTGATACCTTCACGGGTATCAAAGAGCATTTTGAGACGGAAACAGGCTTGTTACAGCGTGCGCAGACACGTATTGCCCTGGAAATATTAAATGTACCGTCTGGGTATGGCACGCGCTTGGTTGAGCGTGTTTGTTTGCTGGGGCGTTTGTCTAATATCTTAATAACTGAAAGTAGTTCCTTTGGAGACCTTATAAGGTTCCCAGATCATATGGATCAAATTATCAGGCAAATGGACGTACCTTGGGCAAAGGATATGTGGCCGCTTTTTTCACGATTTGAGGATTGGTCCTGCGATACGCGTTTTGTCCTTTCAGGTGTTGAGCCTTTAAAAGCTTTTTCAGAGTATGATTGGTTTATTGAGGGGCTCGGCGAGTGACGGTCCATTTGCTGAAGCTAGCGGCAGGTATCTCAGATTTTGCAGGACTAAGAGAAAGTTTGCAGAATAGGGAGATTGTTGATCAAACATTAGGGCCGATTGTTCCGGTTTTTACACGTAATACACCAAAGCAAAAAGCTGCATTATTGACTGGAGGGTCGCTTTATTGGGTTGCTGGGGGGCAAATAGTTGGACGAACGGCTTTCATTGATATTCAGGAGGACATAGACGAGGAGGGGCGGCGTTATTGCCTTTTATGTGTGTCTTCTGAGTTAAAGAGAGTGCGTGGTGCGCCAAAGCGTGCCTTCCAGGGCTGGCGATATTTGAATGATCGTGATAGGCCGAATGATATAGAAGAAGGTGTCGTATCTGACGATATGCCAGAAGACATGTTAGGCGAGCTGCAAAAGCTTGGACTGCTCTAAAAGGACGGAATTTGAGATGAAGTATTTGATAAAGTCCGCTGTTGTTGCAGCTGTATTTAGTTTCTCCGCACAAGCGACGGAAACAATAGACCTCGATATTGTAAACAAGATACGAGATGAAGGCTTTAAGCGGTCAGAGGTTATGAGCACGCTCCGACACCTTACTGACAACATTGGCCCTCGTTTAACGGGCACGCCCGCGATGACCCTCGCTAATAACTGGACCAAAGACCGTCTAACAGAATGGGGGCTAAAAAATGCCCGCTTGGAGGGATTTGAATTTGGCTACGGTTGGACAGCAGAAAATATTGAAGTGTATTTAACTGGGCCGCGCCGTACTCAGCTAACAGCTGCGCCAATTGCGTGGTATCCGGGAACAAATGGTGTGCTTGAAGGCGAGGCAATCCATGCGGTTATTAAGTCTGAAGAAGATTTCGAAGAATACGCCGGTAAACTTAAGGGGAAGATTGTTTTTGTGGATGATATCCCAAAACAAAAAGAACCAAGTAACAAGGTATTCTCTCGCCATGATGAAGACAGCCTACAAAAGTCAAAACATTTCCATATTAGTACCGGTGACCCTCATGAAGATTTTGACTGGTGGGTTGAGTTTAAGGCGTTTGGCATCAAACTGGAGCAGTATTTGGCAAAAGAAGGTGCACTTGCAGTGGTGCATAGGGCCTCACGCAAGGGTATGCTGATGGAGGCTACAGCTTATGGTCATGAGGCACAGTATACGCCGCAAATTCCGGGTGTGGAATTAGCATATGAGCATTATGTGCGTGCTGTTCGGTTGATGGATGATGATGAGCCTGTGAAATTAAGCATGAAGACAGACGTAACCTTTTATAAGGACGATACGCAGAGCTACTCAACACTAGCTGATATTCCCGGAAAAGGGCGGAAGCCCGGTGTTGTGATGGCTGGGGCACACCTTGATAGCTGGCATGGTGCTGACGGTGCTGTTGATAATGGTGCTGGTGTGGCTGTCGTGATGGAGGCCGTTCGTATTCTCAAGGCTATTGGCGTTGAACCAAAGCGCACCATTCGCGTTGGACTTTGGGGCGGAGAAGAACAAGGCTATTTTGGTTCACATAAATATGTTGAAAACCATTTGGCAACACGCCCAGAGAGCGAAGAGGGTGATCTCAAGTTTGTTGAACCTTATGCAAAACAATATAATCAATTCCCTTTGAGTTTAAAGCCCGAGCACGAGCGGTTTTCAGCTTATTTCAACCTTGATAATGGGTCTGGAAAAATTCGAGGTGTTTACACCGAAGGGAATGTGGCAATTGCGCCTATTTTTAGAGAGTGGCTCAAGCCTTTTAATGATTTGGATGCAAAAACGGTAACGCTTAACACGACTGGTGGCACAGACCATGAACCCTTTGATGAGGTTGGTTTACCGGCATTCCAATTTATTCAAGACCCGCTAGACTATGGCAGCCGTCTACATCACACTCAGATTGATACGTATGGCAATGCTTATGCAAAAGACTTGATGCAGGCTTCCGTTGTGATGGCAAGTTTCCTCTATAATGCGGCTATGCGCGATGAGCGTTTACCGCGTAAGCCGCTTCCAACAAAGGTTGAAGAATAAGAGAGATAGGGTTGGGGTGCTTATGGCGCCCCAATTGCCATATTGTCCAGAAGTCGGACACCACCAATTCGTGCCACAGCTAGAACACGTGCGTCTTTGGTCAGTTTCTCTAATGGTTCCAAAGTGACACTGTCAGCGACCGTGACATAGTCTACAGCAGTAAAGCCAATACCTAGAAGTGTAGCCTTAGCTTTCTTTTCAGCGCTTCGTAAATCACTTCCGTTCTGAACATCTGAAATTAACTCCCGGAGAACAAGGTTAAATTGGCCTGCAGCTTTTCGGTCAGTAATATTTAGGTAAGCATTGCGCGAGGATGCAGCAAGACCATCAATTTCACGGATGAGCTTACCCCCCATAATTTCAACCGGGATATCCAAGTCTCTGACAAACTGTCTTATTACGGCAAGTTGCTGATAGTCTTTTTCGCCAAATATTGCGACATCGGGTAGGCACTGTAGTAGAAGTTTTGTGACTATTGTTGCAACTCCGTCAAAGTGGCCGGGCCGTTTTTCGCCTTCCAGAATAGAGGTAATACCAGACAGGCAGACTTTGGTGACATGACCATCAGGATACATTTCGGAAACAGTTGGTGCAAAGACTAGGTCCGCTTTAGTGCCCGAGAGCTTAGCGCAGTCCTCTGCTTCTTGTCGCGGGTAGGCATCTAAATCTTCTCCGGCCCCAAACTGGGCCGGGTTTACAAAAATGGAAACGACAACCTTGTCAGTTTTTGTGGCTATGGCGTCTACGAGAGAAAGATGCCCGTGGTGCAAAGCCCCCATCGTTGGGACAAGACCAATGCTGAAACCAGCGGCCCGCCATGCTGCGACCTGCTGGCGTAGTTCTGTGACATTACGAACAATAGGCATATCGAGCATCATGAGGCTGTTGTCTGTTTTGGGGATTCAAGCCAAGCATTATCAAGGCCGCTTAACTCATTGAAATTAATAATAGATAATATGTCACTAACATATTCCATACCACGTTCAGAATAACTGGCGAGTGCTGGTGCGAGCGCAGAGCCGGTTACGATAAGTGAGTGTTCACGGAGTTCAGCACGCCTTTTCCTCAGCCCTTTGTAACTTGCATGTCGGTTAAGGTTGACCATGTAACTACGTACACTATCTAGTAGATATTCGAAGCTCTTTATGCGGTGGGTTTTGCCGTCTTCACGACCGCTAGGCACCATACCCGCTTGTGAGGTATCCCATACCCATTGACCGAATAAGGCGTTACCCTTTTGCGCAAACTTGCTGGTACCCCATCCGGATTCCATTGCGGCTTGGGCCAGTGCAAGAGATGGCGGAATAATGTCAACTTTAAACAATAGGATATTAATGTCGTCTGCTTTTAAAGGTTTTGGTAATTTTTCTTTATATTGGCGAGCTGTTTTATGAAGCCATTTACTTTCAGTTTCTCGCAAGCGTTCGCCATTTAGCAATTTTTTGCGAATACCGATGAGTCGGCCTCTGTCCGCAATAATCAGTTCGTTGGCTCGCAAAATTACAGGCAGCAATGTTGATGTGAAAAGGCGTTTGCGTTTCCCCACTTGTTTTACGGAAGGCAATGTTTCAGGCAGCCGTGAGAGATATACGCGTGGCACTTCGTCAATCGCATGCATTTTTGCGTCGAGAATACGCGCAAGCTTATCGGTTATCTCGGCG
>CAXBKT010000133.1:0-10503 GCA_963976155.1 uncultured Kordiimonadaceae bacterium
GGAGACAGTACCCCTTCCATAACAAATAGTTAGCCCGCTGATAGATACGATGTTTTTACACGGGTATAAAATTCTATTGCGTAAGAGCCTTGCTCTCGTGAGCCATAGCTAGAGCCTTTCACCCCGCCAAATGGCACATGATAATCAACACCAGCGGTTGGTAGATTGACCATAACCATACCGGCTTGTGCATCCTGCTTAAATGCATGGGCATATTTCAGTGAGCTTGTGCAAATACCTGCCGAGAGGCCAAAGTCTGTGTCGTTCGCTGCTGCGATGGCTTCCTCGTAATTCTTCACACGAAGAACCGACGCTACAGGGCCGAATACCTCTTCCCGGTTGATGCGCATACCTGCTGATGTATCAGTGAACAAGGCTGGTGCCATGTAGAAACCATCAGTCTCAAGTGTCAGCCGGTTACCACCGCAAGCGAGCGTCGCGCCTTCATCTTTCGCAATCTGAACATAGCTCAGGTCTTGCTGAAGCTGGCTCGCATCAACCACTGGGCCAATTTGCGTGTTCGGTGCTAAAGCATGACCAACCTTAAGTGCCGCCGTACGTGCGGTTAGTTCCTCAACAAATTTCTGGTAAATACCGTCAGTCACAATCATCCGAGAGGAGGCAGTACAGCGCTGACCTGTTGAGAAGAAAGCACCATTCACAGCACAGTCAAGCGCCGTCTCGAGGTTTGCATCATCCAGAACGATCAGAGGGTTTTTACCACCCATCTCTAGTTGGTATTTAGCGCCGCGCACACTGCAAGCCGCCGCCACTTTAGAACCCGTACCAACAGAACCCGTGAAGCTAACTGCATTCACCCGGCGGTCATTCAGTATTTTCTGGCCAACAACACCGCCAGAACCAATCACCATATTGAACACACCCTCAGGCAAACCCGCACGGCTGATAATCTCGCTCAGCGCCCAAGCTGAACCTGGCACAAGACCCGCTGGCTTGAAAACAACGGTGTTACCAAATGCCAGTGCTGGCGCAATCTTCCAGGCAGGAATTGCAATTGGGAAATTCCACGGCGTGATGATGCCAATAACACCAACAGCGTCACGCTGCATATCTACTTCAACACCCGGGCGCACAGAGGTCAGTTTTTCACCACCGTACCGCAGTGTTTCACCTGCAAAAAACTTAAAAATCTGACCCGCACGTGCAACTTCGCCGATACCCTCGGGCAAGGTCTTACCCTCTTCACGCGCAAGCAGTTCACCAAGCTCAGCTTTGCGTGCCAGCAACTCATTACCAATAAAATCAAGCGCGTCAAAACGCTGCTGGATACCACTGCGCCCCCAAGCAGCTGAAGCTTCAGACGCCGCAGCAATTGCAGCGTCTGCTTGTGTCTCGTCTGCTTGCGCATATTTACCAACAATATCGGTAACATCCGAAGGGTTTATATTTTCATTATAATTACTGCCTGCAGCCCAGTTGCCTGCAACATAATTGTCAAACTTGTCCATATTCTACCCTTTTTAATTAACTAACTCGCACTGACTATGACCCAATTAATAGAGCCAGTTACCTGTAGCCACTACCCTATGTGCAACAGCTATCGCATCCCGTGCGTCAATAACAATAAATTTCGGTGATCAGTATATATCCTGACCATTTCGTCGCACCATATAATATATTGTATACCATTTGCAAGTCTGCTAAGCCTGCTTTGGGATAAGAATTCGATAAATAGGGGAGAATACCAATGGCAGCACCGTCAGGTGGAGGTAAAATAGAAAACTGGTCATCACGCCTGACCTTTTTAATGGCTGCAGTCGGCTTTGCCGTTGGGCTTGGTAACATCTGGCGCTTCCCCTATGTGGCCGGTGAAAACGGCGGCGCTGCCTTTGTGCTGGTTTATCTTGCCTGCGCCCTATGCATTGGCGTTCCGCTTGTGATGGCTGAGTGGGCTATTGGTCGCCGCGCACAAAACGCAGCCTCTGCTGCTGGCAGCTTCGAGGCCGTTGCCAAATGCAATGGCCTTTCACCGCGTTGGTCTGGTGTTGGCGGTATGGCAATCGTAGCAGTTTTCATGATTATGCTGACTTACACGGTTATTACTGGCTGGACGATGGAGTATTTCACTCAGGCCGTTTCCGGTAACTTTGCAGGGATGGACGCAGATAAATCCAAAGGTGCCTTTGATGACCTAATGGCAAATCCGTGGCGCCTTGCATTCTGGCACACACTTGTTATCGGCATCATGATGGCAGTGAATGCTCGCGGTGTACAAAGCGGCATCGAAAAAGCCGTGCGAATTTTAATGCCTTCCTTGTTTGTTTGCATGGTTTCAATGGTTATTTATGCTGGCTTTGTTGGCAACATGGGCGAAGCAGCAGCTTTCCTCCTCACACCTGACTTTAGCCAAATTACAGGCGAGACCTTTTTGCTTGCTCTCGGTCAGGCGTTCTTCTCAATTGGTGTCGCGATGGCTGTAATGGTCACGTATGGCTCCTATCTAAGCAAAGACACCTCAATCACACAAAACGCCTTCATCGTAGTTTTTGCAGATACCTTCGTAGCTTTGCTCGCCGGCTTTGCCATTTTCCCTCTAGTATTTGCCCATGGCTTGGAACCAGGTGCAGGCGCAGGACTTGTGTTTCAAGTGCTTCCCATTGCGTTTGGTGATTTGCCGGGCGGCCAGTTCTTTGGGTCAGTATTCTTCCTACTCTTAATCGCCGCAGCGCTTACATCTTGCATAGGAAACTTTGAACCCATTGTCGCGTGGACAAGCGAGCGCTTCAATATGACCCGCAAAAAGGCCACCCTAGTAAGCGGCGGCATTATGTGGGCCATAGGGCTCAGTGCAGTACTTTCTTTGAATATCCTGAAAGACTTTCACCCGCTGGATTTTATCCCGCAATTAGAAGGCAAAACCATCTTTGACAATCTGGATTACATCTCAGCCAGTGTATTGTTGCCAATTGGGGGCTTCCTAACTGCAATATTTGTGGGCTGGCGGTTACCCTCCAGTGAAATGAGCGACGAGCTTGGTCTGAGCGGTACTGGATTTCAGATTTGGCGCATACTGGTGCGTTATGTTGCACCAGTAGCAATTGCTATTGTTTTTATCTCAGGCATTATTGGGTAGAAACAACTTCATATGCCAGATCAGCAGCAGCAAAATCGGAAATTGCGGTACCAACGGACTTAAAGAGCGTAATGCTTTTTTCATCTTGGCGGCCCGGTTTTGCACCGCTAACCAGCTCAGACAACTCCGCCTTAAAGGACTGCTCCTTCAGCAGTCCTTTTTCTTTAGGGATCACAATATCCCCGCCTTCCGCCAAAACCCCTGCCCATGTATCAGCGTATAAGTCGGCACGTATAACCGCAGCTTCGTCAACCTCCTGCATATCGGCACGAAAAGCACCCACAAGATCCAGGTGACAGCCTTCTTTAAGCCATTCCCCTTGAATGATAGGTGTATAAGAAGTCGTCGCGCACGCAATAACGTCAGCTTGTCGCGCAGCAGCCTCAACGTCATTCACCGCCCTAACCGGAAAACCCTGCTCTCTCAATTTTTCAGCAAGTGCTTCCGTTTTTGATGCGGTCCGACCATAGAGCATTATCTCAGTATAAGAACGCACGGCACTATGCGCCGGCACCATATGCTCCCCTAACGTACCACTGCCGACAATCAGCAATGATTGCGCATCTTCTCGTGCCAAATAACGGGCAGCTAACGCAGAGACAGCTGTTGTCCTACGTGCGGTTAACTCGGGCGCGTCCATAAGCAAAACCAGTTGACCCGTTTTAATTTCAAATAAAGCGTACAACCCACTAATTGTCGGCAAATTCAACTTGGTATTATCAGGCATAACAGTCACGAGCTTCGTGCCAATAAACTTTTCAGTATGCCAAGATGGCATAACCAAAAAGGTCGCGAGCCCCGGATTATCGGCATGCAGATCATAATGGTGACGCGGCGGCACAGAGGGCGGATCCCTAAAAGCTTCGGCCAACTTCTCAACAAGTCTGTCATAAGGCAATAATTTACCAAGTTCTTCCGCACCGATTGTTCTCATACCATCCGCCTAAACACTCATCATTATATTCATTGACTTATTGTTAACTAATCCTGCCGTAAACACAGCACAATCAATCAGGTATTGCCTTAATAATATATTATATATACTTGAAGCAAGCAGCACAAAAATAACAATAGGATTATGGCAGGATGCTCCCAAAAACTGATCAGGCAATCAAAGCTGGCACCCTCACCGTAACAGATATGCATACAGCGGGGGAGCCCGTACGTATTGTCACAGGTGGGTACCCTGAGCTCAAGGGATCAACCATCCTTGAAAAGCGACAAGACGCGCTAAAAAACCATGACCACCTCAGAAAAATAATGATGCTAGAGCCTCGCGGACACAATGAAATGTACGGGGTGATCCCAGTTGCACCAAACAACTCCTCGGCTGATCTAGGCGTACTTTTCACTCATGGCTCAGGCTATAGCACTATGTGCGGTCATGCGACTATCGCACTTGGACGCTGGGCACTCGAAACAGGCCTGATAACCCCAGTAGAACCGGTTACTGAGTTCATTCTTGAATGCCCGTGCGGCCCTGTGCATGTAGCAACTGCTATAGAAGACGGTGTTATTGGTGATACCAGCTTCGAAAGTGTCACCGGTTATGTCCATATACAGGGCATGGAAGTCATTTTGCCATCAATTGGGCATGTAACCGTAGATATTGCATACGGTGGAGCCTATTATGCCTTTGTCAGTGCGACAGACCTTCAGCTTGATTTTGAAGTGTCTTCTAAAGATGACATCAAAGCTCGCGCTGTTGAGCTGGTTAATATAATCCGGCAAACCTATATAATTGAACATCCACAAGCCGCCGATCTTGGCTTCCTGTATGGCGTTATCATTACTGAAACTAACGATGTCAGGCTAAGCGATACAAACCGGCATCTATGTTACTTTGCTGAGGGCCAGTTAGACCGCAGCCCAACAGGGAGCGGTGTCACAGCTCGGCTTGCCCTTGCCTACGCTAAAGGACATGTGGATATTGGCGATGTTTGTTTCTTTTCAGGTGCTTCCGACCTAAGCTTTAGTGGCACCATTTCCAGAGAATCTCAGCTTGCAGACAAAAATGGTGTCACAACACAAGTAAGCGGACGAGCCTACCACTGCGGTACAAGTAACTATATTATAGAAACTGATGACCCTCTCCGAGAAGGTTGGCAACTCTAATACTATTCTCATTCGTCCGCCGCCCTGCAATTTTGATAACCTTCTGACTAAACCATTTTTCACGCCTTGCATTATATAATATATTGTATACCATTCATTTAGAAGAGGGGCAAAACGTAGGCCCCCGAAATAATGGTGGCACCTATATAACAGCAGCCACCCTGTGGGAAATGGGAGGGACAAATGACCACTTTTAAAGCTTTATTAACAATCAGCACACTTGCATTAACAGCAGCATGTGGCGTCACAGAAAGTCAGAACAAGCAAACTACAGAAACACCAACTGCAGTAGCTAGCCAAAACTCAGAAACGATAGCTTTACACAAACTATTTGATGAGCAATGGCAGTTTGACCTTAAGGAAAACCCTTTTGCTGCCAGTTACGAAGGCGTAGAAGGAGCCGACCATCTATTACCCTCGGTAACACCAGCAGATCATGAGCGACGCCTAACACAAGACCAGACCTTCTATAGGCAACTTAAACTGATTGACCGAAGCAAACTTTCTGGTGTCGATCAGGTCAATTATGATGCATTTAATTTCTATATACATCACCGCATTAAACGTGCTGAGTTCAAAGACTGGCGCATTCCCCTCCTAAGTGATTCCGGCTTTTACGACAGCATGCTGCATTACTCTCGCATCGCCAGCCTGAAAACTGTCGAGGATGCTGAAAATTACATCGAACGCCTCAAGGCAGTCCCCACCTATTTCGCGCAACACATCCAAAACATGCAGCTTGGTATGCAAGATGGTTTTGTCATGCCACGTGAAATAATCGGTGGCGTTGAGAAAATTCTTAACGGCATGGCTTGGGACACTGCTGAACAATCCCCATTTTATGCACCCTTTAATGCTATGGCTGATACAATCAGCGAAGCCGAGCAGCATCGATTGAAAGCCTCTGCTGCGCTTGCCATCACCAACTCTGTTATGCCGTCATACACTGGTTTTACAGCTTTTTTCTCTGGCCCATACAAAGAAGCATCTGCCGCGTCAATCGCAGCCAGCGACTTGCCAAATGGCGACGCATATTATGATGCACGAGTGAAATACTTCACAACCCTCGACGTTACAGCAGATGAAATCCATAATCTTGGGCTTGCAGAAGTAACACGCATTAGAAAATCCATGGACCAAATCATCAAGGAAGTCGACTTCAAAGGTAGCTTTGCTGACTTCTTAAACTTCCTGCGTACAGACCCACAATTTTATGCAAAAACTCCAGAAGAACTTTTAAAAGAAGCTTCCTACATTGCCAAGGAAACCGACGGTAAACTACCGGCATTCTTTGGTAAGTTACCCCGCCAACCATACAGTGTACAGCCTGTGCCAGATGACATTGCCCCAAACTATACTGGTGGGCGCTATGTTCCGGCACCACTTGACGCACCAAAGGGCGGCGAATACTGGGTCAATACATACGCTCTTGATAAACGGCCTTTATATGTACTTCCTGCCCTCTCACTGCACGAAGGCGTGCCCGGACATCACTTGCAGTATGCCCTTACCGCCGAGCTTGAGGGTATGCCCAAGTTTCGACAAGCAATGCAATCTCATGCATATCAAGAAGGTTGGGGGCTTTATACCGAAGCTCTTGGTGTCGAGATGGGCGCCTACAAAACACCCTATGAGCATTTCGGGCGGTTGACCTATGAAATGTGGCGAGCCTGCCGCTTGGTGGTAGATACCGGTATGCACACAAAAGGATGGTCAAGAAAACAAGCACAAGACTATCTCAAAAACAATAGCGCTATGTCCCTACAAGAAGTTATGACCGAAGTTGACCGTTACATTGCTTGGCCGGGCCAAGCTCTCGCTTACAAAATGGGTGAACTTAAAATTTGGGAACTGCGCCACAAAGCAAAAGAAGCACTAGGCGCAAAGTTCGACGTGCGTGACTTCCATGATGCCCTACACGCCAATGGCTCTCTTCCACTCCAGTTACTAGAGCAGCAAATAAACGCTTATATCAAAAAGGCACAACAATCATGAAAATGCTGTGGACACATAAACTCCTACGCGCAGTCGCCATTAGCTCTCAGCTTATTATAACCGCCTCCTTCGCAGTTGGCTTCACAGTAACGGCATCCGCTGCGGATGAGCCCGACCCAATCCCTGCTCGTGCAGAAGGGCAAGGCCCATACAAGCGCCTTATCCTTCGCGGCGGCTATATGATTGACGGAACAGGCGCGCCCGCCCAAGGACCTGTCGACATTGTTGTTGAAAATGACCGTATCAAAGAAATACGTGTTGTTGGTGCTCCTGGAGGCAAAATTAAGCCCGAAAACCGCCCTGCCCTTAATGGCGGCGAAGAACTGGACATATCAGGCATGTATATTATGCCTGGCTTTGTCGATAGCCATCTTCACATTCATTCAAAAAAAGCAGGGCAAGGCGTGCCGCCGGAATATATCCTGAAGCTATGGCTTGCCCATGGCATCACCAGTGGTCGCACGGTCTCGGCCTACCATGGCACACCGTGGGAAATGAAGGTCAAAAAACAGCTTGAGAATAACGAAATTACTGGCCCCCGCATTCAGGTTTATCCTGCTTTTGATGCCGATGAAGCCGGCCCATTAAATACAGAAAAACAAGCACGAGACCGTATTCGCTACATTAAAAAAATGGGTGGGTCTGGTGTGAAGTTTTTTGGCGCACCGCTCGAGATCATGACAGCTGCGCTCGACGAAGCAGGTAAGCTTGGCCTTAGTTCAACCATGCACCACGCCCAGCTTGATGTGCTACACGCCAATGTACTGACAACATCAAAGCTTGGCCTCAAGTCCATGGAACATTGGTACGGCTTGCCGGAGGCGATGTTTGAAGACAGGCTTATTCAGCACTATCCAAATGACTACATCTATAATGACGAACAGCATCGGTTTGGCGAGGCAGGTCGCTTATGGAAACAAGCGGCAAAACCCGGCAGCGCCAAATGGAATGAGGTTATGCAGACCCTGCTTGACCGAGATTTCGCTATGTCGCCTACATTCACCGCCTACCTAACAAGCCGTGACTTTATGCGCATGAGCCGAGCCGAATGGCACGAAGAATACACGATGCCCGCACTGTGGGAGTTTTACCGCGCCAGCCGTAACGCCCATGGCTCTTACTGGTTCAACTGGAGCATCGAAGACGAAGTCGAGTGGAAAAACAACTACCGCCTTTGGATGCAGTTTGTGAACGAATACAAGAATAAGGGTGGCCGGGTGATGGTTGGCTCTGATTCAGGCTACATCTATAACCTCTATGGTTTTGGCTACATTCAAGAGATGCTATTGCTACGTGAAGCAGGCTTCACACCACTTGAAGTACTTCATTCCGCCACCATGCAAGGTGCAAAACAACTAGGCACCGACAAAGATGTTGGCTCTATTCGTGTTGGTAAAAAAGCTGATTTTGTTATCGTCGGTGAAAACCCTCTCGCGAACCTGCGGGTACTTCACGGCACAGGCGCTTACCGCTTGAATGATCAAACCGATCAAATGGAGCGCATTGGCGGTGTTGATTACACGGTAAAGGATGGCATCATCTATGATGCAAAAGCATTGCTTAAAAATGTACGTGCAATGGTGAAGGCTGAAAAAGACCGTTTGGGTATTGCTCCAGGTATTATGCCCATCGCAACGGCCCCAAAACACTAATTACAAAACATTTGTGCAAGAAACTAAAAAGGCCCCTTAAGGGGCCTTTTAAACGAGTATTAACAATCAAATACTTATCATTTTCCTTCGCCGAGTGCCTCAATCAGATCATTTTCGACTTCACTTATATGAGTTTCAAGCAAAGCTTTCAAACCCTTCGCATCATGTTTCTTCCAGCATTCAAGCATTTCGATGTGCTCTTCCTGTGCACGGTCAATATGATCCCCACTCAGCAATTGCAGGCGAACATAGCGGTCACTTTTATAATGCAAAGACGATAGTATCCGCATCGTCTCGGGACGATCTGCGGGTACATAAAGCGCCCCATGAAAATCCCAGTTAAACTGCGACCAAGTTTCAATATCTACACGGTCCGTCAACACTTTATTATAATCAGCCAATATCTGCTCGGCTGTCGCAACATGTTCATCAGTCATGTTTTTGATCGCGCCGTCCACAAGGTCAACTTCAATCAAACGTCGCAGATGTATCCATTCTCGCACTTTCGCAAGAGTCAACTCTGTAACCGTAGCACCGCGGTGTGTTGAAACTTCGACTAGCCCTTCTGAAGCTAACTGACGAATGGCCTCCCTGACAGGGATGATGCTTGTGCCAAATTTGGCCGCAATGGATTCCTGAGTTAAAGGCTCTCCGCCTTTAATTTCCCGCGAAAGAATTTGCTCACGCAGTTCATGCGCAACTGATTGCGCGATCGTTAATGGGCGTTTCCGCACGTTCACCTCTTATTGTTGACGGGAGGGCAGAGTAATTCCACAACTTCTTCAGGCAAATGAAGCGGCCCAGAAAAGTTAGCACCTAGTCTCACTGCTATGCCCTAACTGTATCTGCATACTTCGTAATCCCGCTAAAATCAACGGCATATCCAAATCGGAGAATGCCCGCCTTTAGCCTAGCAACCCCCTCAACCCTCTTTCCTGACAGAATTAGAGGTTTAATTGACATGTAATATATAATATATTATAGATCATGAGCGTGATAAAAAACTTCCGCCCCTTACTGATTAGCAATTGCCAATGAAGGCTTACACCCACCACTCTAAGGCATTAACAGCAGGAATATTTTCTGCTTAACGAGATCGGCCACCGTTTCTTTGCAAGCACTCGCGCAAAACTCTTGGCCGGTATGATGACATATCTAAACTGAGGTGCGGATATGTTCTCTCTGGTAGACTGGCCTGTTCCTGAAAAGCTCAGGAGCAGGCCCCTTTTATAGGCATTAGTTCTGTGTGCAGTTACACACAACCATCTACATAAATACTGGCCGTTCCCATAAAAAGTGAAATCTGCCATTCTCTAAAAGCCACTATGCTTGCGTGCGGATAAAGTTGGTAAACTGTGCCCCGAATTCTTTCTTTTTACCGGCCCCTACCCCGTAAACACCCCCAAACTCTTCCTCTGTTTGAGGCCTATTGAGCGCCATATCCAAAAGGCTTTTATCCGCAAAGATAACGTAGGCAGGCACGCCGCGCTCCAGCGCTATTTCTTTCCGGAATTCCTTAAGCGCCTGGAAAAGCCCCCTAGCCTCCTCAGGTACTTCAGTCATTAGCTTTTTGTTGAGCACAGGCTTTCGACGACCCGCTTTTGTAGCCACCGCATCAGGTCGGTACCTGAAACTTTCCTGCCCTTT
>CAXBKT010000134.1:0-10403 GCA_963976155.1 uncultured Kordiimonadaceae bacterium
ACCGAGTTATATGCCTGAAATCCAGCAAGAATTGTCAGCACAGTTATACCTGAGCCGGCCCATAGCGTCCATTTAGCGACACGCTCAAAAGTATCGCTTTTTGTTTTGATTATTTTCGACAATATAAAAAACACTGCCGATATCGTGATTAATGCTACTGTGAAATGCACCAACAATGGATGCCAATTCGGTATTATAAAATTATCCATTCTACTCACCCATACCCTTTAGCCTAGTCCGCTCATCCCACTCCAGTTCCCTTAGAAACACAGAATAACATGGAGGAGTAGCGGCACGCCAACATATGCCCTTTATCTCGGGCATCATGATAAAAACACCTGAGCACTCTGGCGCTCTGTGTTTGCGTGATTAGCTAAAGCGGGGAGGTGGCGTTATATGCCCCTCACTAGCGGAAACAGATATATTATCGGCAACCCTAAAATGTTCTGGGCCAATCCAACTGGCGGATACAGTCGTTTCCGCAGCCGTCAGACCGTAAACGATAAGTGAGGCACAACAAATGGCCTCGCAGTCACTATCTTCCATATCAGGATGATGTGGCGGCATGCCAGTATCTATTTCCATTGCGGATGTATGAGGGGCAGACATATGATCCCCATGAGGGGCATGGGAAGTATCATTTGATGTAACAATGGCCTTTTCCCCAGCCCGTTCAATACAACAGCTATGTGCATAGGTCGCTGACACTGTTGGCACAATGACCAACACGGCGACTATTAAACTCGCAACAAGCAAGCTCTGTATATGACATAGGGACTTCATAGGCCTACACCCTAACCCCGTACCGCAGTACAGGGTCAAGCGTTAATCGTCATAAGAAGGTTACAGCTTATCTGCCATTGTCCCTAGTCTATCGTTGCCAAGTTTACTAGAAAACTTAGTGGTGTGCTTTTTTAGGGTGGTAATCCCGGCTTGATGAGTGAGTGTGCACAACCTTCCAATTCTTATCAAGTTTTCTAAACAGGAAAGTTTCACGGCCGGTTTTGTCAAACATCTTTCCAGTTTTGCGTACTTTGCCTTTAATACGTGTATCGGCAATGGCCCAAGCGAAGTTATGTTCGAAATGTATTTCTACACCGCTAAAATCCAGGCTCAAAAACTCAAGTGCATCTTTTTCCGGCTCTACATGGTGGGTAACCAAATCATCCAAACCTTCATTCTGTCCCCCAGATTCAATATAACGAGCACCTTCAAAATCCAGAAAGTGCTTTCTAAACGGTGCACCGTCACCATTTTCCCAACCATATTTAATGTCAGCAATGATCTGTTTGATAGCCTGTTCGTCTGCGTTATTCGCGGCAGCAGGCAAAGACAATGCAAATATCAGCAGTGTTAAAATTATTTTCATAACTATTCCTCCCAAGTAAATTTTGAATGTTCCGAACGAGTTTCGCAAAAGCGTTTCTTCCGCTTAATAGTGACGTCAACTCAAAAGCCCTAATGGACAAAACCTTTCAGCTTCCACAAGCTAGTGTGGATAGCGCTTAAATTATGTATCAGCTGCAGGTAAAGTTTCTCTCGCTTCGGTGTACAACAGGTGACAAATAATCCGCCAATGGTCTCGCCGCATTTTTCTACTGATGTAATGCTGGTTTCGACCTTCTCCTGAGGGCTTTCTTCAGATAAGCTTAATCCCAGCTCCCTGAAATGTTCGTTCAATTGTCTCATACGGTCGCTCCGACTAGGCAGACAGCAGGTTTGTGCTAGTTTGTCTAATAGGACGATACAGTTTTCCCGAAGCAAGCACATATCAGTTTCAATAGTTTGATCCTGATCTGTCAGAGTGGCAGTATTCATTTGTCGTTCCTTGTATCTCTTGATCTGGAGCAAGAGACTAAGGCTTGGACCATGGTACAAGGTCAACCGAGAAATTGAGGTGTGTTTTTCTGCTTGACCCTACACCTAACTACAGACTGTAGGGTTTTGAGAAATCAGCCTATTAAGGCACCAAAATTTGGAGACAGCCTGTGCACAAACATCCCGCTACACCTATAGCGTCTAACGACCAGCAGGAAGATCATAGTAGCTGCTGTCATCACGATAGTGGTCCAAAAACAGAGCTCAGCGCAGAGATTGCAGCTAAATCCATTTACATATGCCCAATGCACCTCGAAATCCGCCAGATTGGTCCCGGGTCCTGCCCTATTTGTGGTATGGCGCTAGAACCAGAAATGATCTCACTTGAGGAAGAAGATAACCCTGAACTCGTGGATTTTACCCGCCGTTTTTGGATCGGGCTCTTGTTCACTTTACCAGTATTTGCGCTAGAGATGGGCAGTCATCTATTCCCGGAGATTATGCATAAGTTAATACCGGCATCACTCTCAGTGTGGGTTCAGTTTCTCCTAGCTTCACCTGTCGTTCTTTGGTCAGGTTGGCCTTTCTTTGAAAGAGGTGTTGCCTCATTTAAAAGCGGAAAACTTAACATGTTTTCCCTTATTGCTGTTGGCACTGGTGCTGCCTATTTGTTCAGTGTCGTCGCCGTCCTTGCACCACAATTGTTCCCACCAAGCTTTAGAACCATGGAAGGAACGGTCGCTGTATACTTTGAAGCCGCCTCTGTAATCATTGTGTTGGTGCTCCTTGGTCAGATACTTGAATTAAGAGCAAGGGCTGGCACTACGACTGCTTTGCGTGCCTTACTAGACCTTACACCCAAAATGGCGACACGAATTGCTGACGACGGTACTGAGGCTGAAATCCCGCTTGACGAAGTACGATTAGCTGACACCCTGCGTGTACGCCCTGGCGGTAAAATACCTGTTGATGGTGTTGTTGTTAGCGGGCAATCCTACGTGGATGAAGCAATGGTAACCGGCGAACCCCTACCCGTAGAAAAGGTAACAGATTCAAAGCTTATTGGTGGCACGATCAATGGAACTGGGAGCTTTCTTATGCGTGCCGAAAAAATTGGAGCAGACACTATGCTGTCCCAGATTGTGCAGTTGGTTGCACAGGCACAGCGTAGCCAGGCTCCTATTCAGAGCCTTGTTGACCGGGTGGCTGGCTATTTTGTACCAGCGGTTATCCTCTCCGCAGCAATTGCTTTTGGCGCATGGGCAATGTTTGGACCTGAGCCCGCCTATAGCTATGCCCTGATTGCCGCTGTTAGCGTTCTGATCATCGCTTGCCCTTGCGCACTTGGCCTCGCTACCCCCATGTCTATTATGGTCGGTGTAGGAAAGGGCGCTCAGTCGGGGGTATTAATTAAAAATGCGGAAGCGCTTGAGCGCTTGGAAAAGGTGAACACGCTTGTAGTGGATAAAACAGGTACCCTGACGGTGGGTAGACCTGTTGTCACACATATCATCCCCTTTGGCAGCACTGAGGAACAAGAAATGCTGCGAATGTCAGCCAGCCTAGAACTAGGAAGCGAACATCCTCTAGCCGAAGCAATCGTCAAAGCAGCTAGGGAACAAAACCTTGAACTGGAGAAGGCAGAAAACTTCGCTTCCATCACGGGCATGGGCGTGACAGGCAGTGTCGGAGTCAAAACAGTTGGCTTGGGTAATCTGAAATTACTGGGTGAGATGAATATATTAACCAGTGAGGCAAATAATGAGGCAGAAGCAAGGCGGGCCCTAGGGGAAACTGTTATGTTTGTCGTAATCGACGACGCCGTTTCCGGGCTAATTTGTGTCGCAGACCCTGTAAAGGATACAGCAAAAGCTGCCATCGCAGAATTACAGCGGGATGGACTTCGCATCATGATGCTGACTGGCGATAATGAAACAACCGCCAACGCTGTCGCGTCCCATCTCGGCATAACTGATGTTAAAGCTGATGTTTTACCACAAGACAAACATATGATCGTGAAGCGTTTACAGGAGGAAGGTAACCTTGTTGCCATGGCTGGCGACGGTGTTAACGACGCGCCAGCGCTTGCTCAAGCTGATATTGGGATTGCTATGGGTACAGGGACTGATATCGCGATTGAATCTGCGGGTGTAATCCTTGTGAAGGGTAACCTGGATGGCATTGTGCGTGCCCGGAATCTCAGCAGAGCAACCATGCGTAACATCCGACAAAACCTGTTTTTTGCCTTTATTTATAATGCATCGGGAGTGCCGGTAGCGGCAGGCGTTCTGTTTCCAGTTTTTGGCGTTTTGTTGAACCCAATGATTGCTGCAGCAGCTATGGCTTTAAGTTCAGTGTCTGTCATCGCCAACGCACTAAGGTTGAAACGAACACGAATATAGGGGGCTTTACTAAATTGGCTGAAGCAACGATACCAACCTCAGCAATTAAATAGTGTTTGCATTACAGCGATCGGCGACGGCGAGAGAGCGACCAGTGTTGGATTTTCCCTGAACGGTCACTTGCTGCCCATATCGGTCATGTCCTCCTAATCTGGTATATAATGGAATGAGCACGCAAACGTGAGTTAAGCGCGGCCAGCGTTGTTGATATGATGCCGATTATGAAGTGGGTCGCTCAACATATCTCTGCGCTGGTTTTGTTCGCGTTTTTTGCAATGATAACTGATCTCGCAGGACTGTATGAGGCTATCGCCGTGGACGATACTAGTGTCTCTGTGATGACAGGCTGCCAAAGCTCTGAAATGCCCGCTGATTGGGAGCATGATGAACCCTGCGATCCCAATAGTGTCCTGCCTTGCCATATGTGCGCGATTCTGGACCTTGAACTTTTCGATGCACCCGCAGCGGAACCTGAAACACTTGATGCCGTAGTTCCGGTTGCGCTCGAAGATGCGATAACCACCACAGATCCTGATCCTCCCAAATCCTTACTCCGCTGAACAGTTTTACCGCACGGCCATTAGTGTGCCGACGCAATGTGATTTCAGTAGAGGAAAAAATCCATGGAACCAGTTTCCGAGTCGTGTGCCGATATATATGCAAAACGGCAACACGCAATCATTGGGGTAAGTCCCTTTAACAGTTATTTTTCTGAAGAACGCCTGACGGACCTGTTTACCTGGGCCTGCGCAACTTTTGACGCATTCCATATATTTGTACCCGATGATGCCGCCAGATACACGCTGGAGGCTGTCGGCTATGATGCCGCAAGGGCAAAGAAGAAGGCTCGACGACAATGCAGGTATCTGTTGAACAAAATCCAGCGCGCGATCGCAAACACATCGTCTAGTTTGGATTTGTCGCATGTCCTGACAGGTGATGTGCTCAGTTTGAACAGCGGATACCAAACCTTGCTGGCCCGAGTTGAGCAAAAGTTTGCAAGCGATACCGACTTCAGGCGCCAGTGCCTGGAATGCTCCCGCTGGGTGCTCGAAAATCAAGTTGACGATATTGAGAGCCTTGACGACACAGCGCTGATGCATGCCGTCAAATATTTGCTGGCAGAGATGCCACTGTTTATGGATAGCGCGAGCATAGTAGGGGCGACATCGTCTGTCTTCTGTTACCATCAATGCCCCGCTATTTTGCAGGCGCTATACAGAGACAAGTCTGACAACCTTATCGACGAACAACAGGGTTTTCTGATTGTCGACGAGATTGCTCTAGCAGCTCAGGCGGCATAACCATTGGGGGCACTATTGCAGGTACCCCTATTCGCCAAGCAGGCGGTCGATGATGGCGCAGTCGGGTGTATCGCCGCCGCTGCATTCGGCGGCCATGCTGGTCAGCGCCCGCTGCATCTTATTGAGGTCAGTGACTTTGTTTTTGATGATATCAATGCTACTGAGCGCGAGGTCTTTTACATCGTCGCAAGCATATGTGCGGTCTACCATCTCAAGGAGGGCTTTTACCTCCTGATTGGTAAAACCAAGTTCGCGGGTGCGGCGGATAAACTTCAGTCTTTTTAGGTGACTTTTATTATAAACTCGATAGCCAGCAGCGGTGCGCGGTGGGTCGGGCATCAGGCCAATTTTTTCGTAAAACCGGATGGTCTCCAAGTTAACACCTGCCTCTTTGGCAATGGCACCTCTCGTAAAATCACGTTTTTGCGAACTAGTCATTTTAAACTTGAGCCTGTAATTGTTACAGGGTGTAGCCTAGCGCAAATGGCCCTGTTTGTCCAAAGGCAAAGCTTGGCCAAAAATTTGTTTATGGAAGTATTTTATGTCGGATATGGAAGCTACGGACAATAGAAAAAACTGGTTGGCTGGTTTGGGCGTATTTGGAGCTGTATTGGCTTCCTCCTGCTGCATCTTGCCTTTGGTTTTTCTAATGCTCGGGATCAGCGGTGCCTGGATTGGTACCCTGACAGAGCTTGAACCCTACAAAGACTATTTTGCTGTGGTCACGCTCATCTTTATCGGGCTCGGCTTTTGGCTCGTCTATGTCAAGCCCAGACAAGAGTGTGAAGAAGGTTACTGTGCAACCCCCAAATCCGACCGTGTAATCAAAACCATCCTATGGGTGTCCACTGTGTTGATTCTGTTGGCGCTCACCGTTGATTTTTGGGCCCCAATCTTGAGCAATTACATCTAAGAAGGAATGAAGAAAATGACACATATAATGAAAGCGTTCGCCCTTGGCATAGCAGTGATCGTAAGCGCGCCAATCGCAACAGCAATCGCCGGCGAGGCCCATCAGGCCGAAGAAAAGCAGGCGACCAAAATAGTCACTTTCACCATCGAGAAAATGACCTGCGCCATGTGCCCAATCACGGTTCGTAAGGCCATGGAGAAGGTCGAGGGAGTGCTTTCAGTGGTCACGGATTACGAGAGTAAAACGGCGAAGGTAGTTTTTGATCCAGCCAAGGCAAAAGTGGATATGATCGCCAAGGCTTCCACGGATGCGGGTTATCCTGCAAAACGCGCCGACAACAAGAAGTCATAATCATGGCTTTTGATAAAGCAGACAGCGGTTGCTGCTCAAAGTCAGAGAGTGGAGCCAAGCACCATATCATGGTGATCGGGGCAGGCTCTGCGGGCTTTTCCGCAGCCATTACTGCCGCCGAAGCAGGCGCGCAGGTAACGCTTGTCGGCGACGGCACTATTGGCGGCACGTGTGTCAATGTCGGTTGTGTGCCCTCGAAGACGATGATCCGAGCCGTAGAGCCGCTTTATCAAGCTGCCCATGCCAGTCGGTTTGATGGCATTTCATCGAGCGGCAGGGTTTTAGACTGGGCCGCCGTTGTTAAGCAAAAGCAGGCACTTGTGGATGAGCTTCGCCGTGCGAAATATACCGACGTGCTTCCTGCCCATCCGAACGTAACCTATATGGAAGGCCGAGCTCGCCTGACAGCAGATGGTGTTCACATTGGCGGCACGCTTCATATGCCAGACAAAATCATCGTCGCGACAGGATCATCGAATGCAGTGCCTCTAATCCCAGGGATCGATAGCGTTGCCCATCTGGACAGTACAGCAGCCCTGGATCTTGAAACACTGCCAAGCTCGATGATTGTGATCGGCGGCGGCGTAATTGGCTGCGAGCTAGGCCAGATGTTTAGGCGTGCCGGTGTCAAAGTAACAATCTGTTGTCGAAGTCGATTAATGCCAGATATGGAACCCGAGATCAGTGAAGCCCTAGAGCGCTATTTTGAAGCTGAAGGTATGGAGGTTCTTTGCGGTCTTGAGTATCAGCATGTGGAACAAGCAGATGGCACCATAAAACTGTCTTATCACAAGGATGATACGGTGCAGACACTGGAAGCCGAGCAACTGCTAGTTACCGCAGGGCGCAAAGCCAATACAGCGGGGCTTGGATTGGAAGAAGCCGGGATTGAGCTGACACAGAATGGTGGCATCCATGTGGATCGCACCATGCGCTCAAGCAATCCCCATGTGTATGCAGCCGGCGATGTGACCGGAACGGATATGTATGTCTATATGGCTGCTTACGGGGCCAAATTGGCGGCTATCAACGCGACTGGCGGTGATGAGCAGGCCTACAGCAAGGCGGCCATGCCCGATGTGGTGTTTACGGACCCACAGATTGCCCGTGTCGGACTGACAGAGGCAAAGGCCGTCAATCAGGGATTTGAGGTCAAAACCAGCCTTATCACGCTCGACCATGTGCCGAGGTACCTGGCCGCTCGCGACACACGAGGTTTGATCAAGCTGGTGGCTGACAAACAGACTGACAAGTTATTGGGGGCGCATATATTGGCACCCGAAGGCGGTGAGCTCATTCAAACGGCAACGATGGCACTTAAGACGGGTATGACGACGGCAGATCTTGGCCAGACCATCTTCCCATATCTGACGGGCGTAGAAGGCCTCAAGCTGGCGGCGCAGACCTTCGACAAAGATGTCAGTACGCTGTCCTGCTGCGCTGGATAAAGGGAGTAACAAAACAAAAGATGCCAATAAGCGAGGAGAAAAACCATGGCGACAACAGACTTGAAACTAGAAGAATGCGGAACCTTGCCAAAACCCGGCCCAATAGGTCGCTTGGTGCGTCTCGGGTTTGGCCTTTTATGCCTCTATTATGTCTATAGCATTTGGATCGTACGCGAGGATTTGATAACAGCCGACGGTACTATTAGGCCGCTTCTGTGGAACGGTATCCTCGGCGGCTTGTTTCTCGTGAGCTATGTGATCAACATCGGGTTTTCACGCGCTTGGAAGAAATGGCCTGCTTTTGTTAGTGCAAGCTTATTGATTGTGGTGTCTGGGGTTGGATATTTCCAGACAGGTTCATTCGAAGGGCCACTGTTCGCCCTAACAGTTCACGTGTGGGCACTCTACATCTTCACCCATTTGGGGCTGGCTTTTGTGACGGCGGCTGTGCTCGGCACACCAGGCTGCGAAATGCGGGCTTTCCACCATGTCTATTCATTGGGAACTGGAAACCCAACCAAGGAGCACCACTGCCCTGTGGGACCACTGCAGCCCATCGACAGCTGGGAAGCTAAACAGCCTTGGCATTAAAATTTGTCTTAGGTTATGCACAGGCAACCACACACAGTTGCATAAATGGCCATTTATTCAAGCTGGCCTAAATAGCAATCGCTATCTCTACCTTAAAGACAGGAGAGATCGATGTTGCTATTGAGAGAATTGATTAAGATAAGCTACGTACCTTTGATGCTCGGCGGCTTTTTGATGGCCGGGCTCTATACGGTTGCAAATGGTTTTGGGTATGGCTCGCTATTGATGCTGTTGCTGCTCGCCATCGGCATCTCGTTCGCAGCAGAACAACTGGTTCCCTATGAAGGTAACTGGAACAAAGATCATCGGGATAGCTGGCGTGATCTTGCTCATGCTGTTGTAAATGAGGTAGCCAACACATCGTCTGTCGCTTTGTTGCCTTTGACTGTCGCTTTCTTGCCGGGATTTGGCATTTGGCCAACTGACTGGCCCTTGTGGGGACAGCTTCTGCTTGCGATCCTCATAGCTGACTGTGGTATCACCCTTGTCCATTACGCAAGCCATGTGAACTCGACCCTTTGGCGCTTCCATGCGGTGCACCACAGCATAAAGCGTATGTATGGGTTTAATGGACTGATGAAACACCCTCTTCATCAGGCCATTGAAACGCTTGGTGGAACCTTCCCGCTAATACTAATGGGTATTCCTCTCGATGTTGCGGCATTGCTAGCACTCGCAGTTGCTATTCAGCTTCTGCTTCAGCACAGCAATGTGGATGTGAAAATCGGGCCGCTTCGGTATGTGTTTGCATTGTCGCCTTTGCACCGGTTTCACCATATTAAATGGCCAGTTGAAGGCGATGTGAACTTTGGCCTGTTTACCACGATCTGGGACCGGATGCTTGGAACAGCGGTCTATGACGCTGACCGTCACTTCACGTCCGATGACTTGGGTATTGGCAAAGAGCCAAACTATCCGACTGGATATGTAGCCCAATTGGTTCAACCATTCAGAGGGTCAGTAAATGACAGCTCTCTAGAGTCAAACCAAGCTACAGAGTAAGGCGTTTATGAACTAAGGAGCAACAATTGTCATCTTGATCCTGAGCACACCATCGGCAGGAGACACACCAAACGTTTGTTTCATAGTTCGAGAGAAATGTGCTGAGTCAGCAAAGCCAGCTTGGTGTGCAGCGGTTGTCGCGTCGCTTCCTGCACCAATGGTTGCAACGGCAATGTTCAACCGCCGCCACAAAACGTAGCGTCGGAGCGGCATGCCAACACTGGCGCGGAATAGTTTTGTGAAGCTGCTTTTAGACATGCCAGCGGCGCGTGCAATGACATCCTGGGTTACCTTGCCTATGAGACTGTCGTCAATAGCTTCAAGTGCTTGCACCATGCGGGAGTCGTCGACGTGAGCCGAGTCCTCTTCAAGCCTTGCTAACCAATCCTGTAGAGGCCGGTCTTTTATCGCTGTGCTCGCCACCAAAGATGGTTCAACATAGAGTAAGTCCAGGGTGTCCTCGCTCGGCGAGAGCTTATGAAGGACATTCGAAGGAACAGAAAGGAATCGGCCTGTTACCATTCTATCTTCAAAGGACACGGACGCATCACGTTTTCCAGCATAAATCAGCTGG
>CAXBKT010000135.1:0-10344 GCA_963976155.1 uncultured Kordiimonadaceae bacterium
CGGCCGCATCAAAGGCGACAGCTGTTGTACGCGCGGCAGCCTCTTCAGGGGCAGGCGGAGCACCTGGGGAAATTCTTGAAGCCGCAAAAGGAACGCGCAAAGATGCTGGGGATTCTGGAAGTGCGAGTGCTACGATTAAAGGTAAACCTACAAAAACTGACCCTGGTGTAGCCGCTACAGGCACAACGCCTGGAGGCAGGACCACTGCTATTGCTGAGCCTTAAGGCATAGAGTAACCCAGCTCACCGAACGACGTGAGCACATGGGACAATGTACCCAGAAATGCTGCTTGCCCCTGCGGGTTCGGCAAAAAAATACAAACATTGCCACGGCGCTCTTTAAACACCTGAACCTTTTTAAAAGGGCTGGATAGACCATCCAGCCCTTTTTTTGTCTGCGGCAATTAGCAGGTATCTAATATAGGTCCGGAGCAACGATTTCTAATCCGCCGACCACCTATATAATTGATAATACTGCCTTATACCTTCCACACAACACAGCCCCGAAAGCCTATAGAGTCACCGTATTTGTTTTAAATGCACATACGGGAACCTTTAGGCATATACTCGACTATTTCGGGATATTCGGCCTACAACCCTAAGCCTTCTTGCTATTGGCTTTCTTGATCTTTCTAAGCTTCTTGTGCATCTTTTTCAGTAGCCTTTTCAAAGACTTGTCGTCACTGCTCTGCTTTGCTCGGCCAGCCAATTCCTGTGCATAATCCAGATTATTCTGTTCCATGTACAATGTAGCTAAATAGTATTCAGCAAACCCTTTTCTGAAAGGCTCACCGAATAAACCAGCCTCTAAATAGGCTTCTAAAAACTGAATACCTTTCGCCGAATTCTGCGCTGACCTACTAGCCACAGAACCAAAAAAATACTGCCCTAGTCTGTGCATTTTTTTAGCTTCTAGCAGGTCGCCTTGTTGTATTTCACTAACCTCAATGAGGGCTTCAAAATCAGAAAAGGCAGCCTCATAATTTTTCATATCTCTATGCATGAGCCCACGATTAAAAAGAGCCTCCATGTTCAATGGAAATTCAGCAATAATGTCGCCATATGAACTCAAAGCTATATCAGTTTTATCCATTGCTTGAAAAACAGCCGCCTGAGCCACTAACCCTTTTTCTCTATTTAGTTTCTTAAGCTCTTCTACTTCCCGCATTGCACGTTTCTTATCACCACCAACCATTCCAGGGGCAATAGCAAAAAAGTCAATTAAAGCCCGCCGGCCCGCCAAATGATGGGTATCCAGTTGCACCACTTTTTCAAAGGCTTTTCGGGCATCTTTAATATGACCAAATGCAGAAAATATACCCGCTTGTTCCGCCAACTCGCCCTTCGCCATTGCCCATGTATATAAAGCATCTGCGTGCAACTCATTGAGCCCCACTGCGTTGTTCAAATAAGTCAGAGCATCCTTGGCATTCCCTAACGACAAAAATGCTTTTCCTGTTTGCAAGTGCGCCTCAAAAGAGGTGCTGGGTGTAGGTAAATCAGGCCCAAACAGCTTGATTGCATCCTTATATCTCTCTTCCTGCATTGCCTGTTTACCAGCTATGATGTCTGCATTAACCGGCATGGTTAGTAATAAACCCACCATAAAACTGGCAATAACTGTACCTATAGTGCTCGCTACTTTGCTTTGTCCCAAACTGTCTATACCCTGTCGTGTCATTTTGAATCCTTTTCATATTTTATTTTTTGCATGCAAGCTGACCCCATGGTGACGGTGAAATACTCGGCTCACCGCCCCTTGAGAAAATTGTTTTCCTAAGCTGAAAATAGGGAATCACATGCCTACTGTGACGCCAATAAAACCGATATGCACCGTGAGACAAAATTGCGCCATATTAGGGTATCCCACGGCGCGGGTTTCACCGTCAGTCCGTGACAGTTATGGTCGAAGGGTTTTGGTTCTCGGACCAGCGCTTTACATTAGCGCCGCGTACCAACAACCAGAAAATAAACCCTAGCTCTGCCACGGCATAAACTGGTTGGGTAAAATCAAATAGATAATATAACTGCCTTAATTCAAACAGAACCAGTACGGATTCCACCATATAGGCACCACATGCCGATATTAGTAAAACACCAAACACTCTCGGGAAAATGCCAGAGCGGAACACTAGTAAACCCAAAGGGAGCAACCACAACCCGAAAAAGATCGAGGCCACATCATAGCTAATACTTTGAATATTGAACAATAAATGGGAGAGTGCTTGCACTTGAGCTTCTGTGAAAACAGAGAGATATTCAGCATCTACTATGATATGGAGCGCAGCATATTGACTGATAACAGCGCCACAAATGACTGGCACACAACACCCGACAAGCCCCACCATTGCTACAGCATGTGCCTTGTTCACATGCTGTAGCAATTTGAACAATGCCAATGCCAAAAATAGATACAGTACCGCCATTGCGAGTTCCGCAAACATCCCTGCTCGGAATAGGGAAGTCGCCTGCATCATAATTTGTGAGGTTTCAAAAGGATTGTTGGGGACATAGATATTCGCCCTAACAAATAGCTCTGAAAATGCCCCGAGACCGCCAGCCAGTAGATACAGGCCTCCTGCGATCCTCGCGTCTCGTTGTGTCGTGTGCATGTGTTGTTCTTTCTTTTTATTTTTGGCTGGATACATCTCTAGCCTCGCTAATACGGAGTGAATGACACTCTGTTCAACACAGTACCATTATCTGTAGTCAGAGGTCGTCCGGCCCAGCACGCGAAAACAAGTATTACTGTCTTCGCCAATAGGTTCGGACGATCTGAAAGGCTGACTATTGTACTGGGAGGCAAATTAACTGAGTATGGTAACACTAAACCTAATTGATAGGCAGGAGAGGCAATTGCAACTGGTGAGCACACATGTTCTGATACTGGCTACTATGTCCTTTGGGCAAATTGTACTGACCGTCACTTTACTTGCCATGAGGTTCTCTCGGACGCCTGTTTATCTAGCACTGGCTATATTTTTAATCGCTGTCAGTCTCATCAGCTCTGGCCATGTGATAGCGGCACTCCTCCCGGCTGAAGAGCAGAATATAATGTTTATCAAAGGAGAAATTCCTGAGCGACTGTACCCATCCCTTATCGTGGCGGCTGGCGGCGTCCTTATTCTCGGGTGGTTTGGGCAAGCTGGATATTATCTGGTCCGATGTTTTCGCCACTTATCTGATTACCGCGTTCGCCTCAAGGATGTGTTCAGCAGCACTGAACAGCGCGAGTTGAACTGGATAGGCGTGCTATTCACCCTGTTAGGCTGTGCTTGGCTTGCCTTGGTTACCTTTATTACAGTGAGCACAATCTACAATAAGGAAATCATTGACGCATGTTTTGGCTCAGGCCTGTCCTTTCTTATAATTTTCTTACTTTCAATCTGGGGCTTACGACAAAACCCTGGCTTTGAAAGTGAATATACAAAAGCCAATTCGTCACCCACACCTGAAGGGGAAGTAGGTCTATCCGCAGCAAAATACAGTAGGTCAGGCCTCGAAAATAGTCGTGCAAACCGCATCGCTCAGAAGATTGAAGAAGCGATGAAAAGAGACAAACTTTACCTAGACGCCAATTTATCTCTTAGTAGGCTATCCAATCATATAGCCGTCACACCAAACCATATTTCACAGACTTTGAACGAAATCATGAACTCAAACTTCTTTAACTATGTCAATCGGTGGCGAGTTGACGAAGCAAAGCGGCAAATCATTAATAGCAATAACTCAATCTTAGAAGTCTCCATTGACGCAGGTTTTAATTCCCGGTCCTCATTTTACAAAGCGTTCAAATACGAGACTGGGCAAACGCCGAACCAATATAAACACCTACACAAAAGAGGATAACCGGTTTGTTTTCAGGGGGTTTCGTTCGTACCTACAAAATCAAACATTGTGATTTCTGAACAAATAGAAAACCCCACTTTGAATCCAACGGTGCCTTGTATTGAAGTTTCATGTACACGCTTGCATCACCTAGAGGTGGCCACATGACTCGTTTTTTTGCTGAACGCTGGCTTAATGGCGGCCTCAGAATTACGTAAGCATGTTTCGGTTATGGTTTCTTCATCAACAGCGAGGAGCCAAAAAAATGAATAAGCTCACACAGGCAAAAACCACAATGACACCCCGAATACTTGGGGCAACAGTTGTTTTGGCTTCGGCCCTTAGTTTTCCGGCAACAGCTAACCCTGATGAACGATACGAAAACTATGAACCACGTCACCCGCATCATGATGGTACCTACGAGGAAGCCCGGCCATTTCGTGTTTATGTCAACATCCGCAGCATAGAACGGAACAACAGAAATAGAGCCACCAACCCAGACGTGCGCCGCATCCCACGCGACCGTAGAAACGAACGCCGCGGCGCTGGCCGAACGGAGCATCAGGCAGGCTGGCAAAATGGTGCGGACCTTTACCGGTCAATCACGATGCACAAAATTGAGCGTGAATTGCCGAGCAACATTCTGTTAGTGGACAGTCCTACTTACGCTGACATGGTCGTGAAAGTACGCGAGACAGGCTTTGACCTCAATTTCCGCGTAACCGACATGGACCAGAAGAACAAAAAATACAAAAAAGATCGTAAATTCACAGGTGGCCGCTGTGGTATTCATCACAAAGCCTTCTATACCCGCGTTGAAGAAAAAGGCGAGGCCAATGCCTTCTATTCCGTAAAGTATGACGTGAAAGGCATAGGGACAAAACGTGATGATTTCCGCCTTAAGGCAAGTGAGAAGTTCCGGTACGGTCAGAACCTAACCGCAAGTACCAACTGCGGTGTACGCGCCACGCATAACTTGCCATCGAATGGTGTAGCAAAATTGTTCAACCAAGCGCACCCCAGTTACCGCCACCATGTTGCAAGTGAAATTCGTAGTGAGGCCGCTGAAGAATTAGGTAAAAAGCTGGCTCGTAAAATCCGCAATGGTGCTGATAATTATTACGCAAACCTTGGCGAACGCTATCAGCATAGTGAGTACCACGAGAATAGCCACCGCTATAGTGAGCACAAACTCAGTGTAGGCGCCCTTATAGCAAGCATCATTCTCAATTAGAGCATTTGGGTAAATATTGCTGCAACAGCACGGACGCAACAGCTATCCAACCCCTCGCAGGATAGCTCCCCTCGCAGCAATAAGAGCCCAAAGACTGGCACCGGTGGGATCAGGCCCGCCGGTGCCCTTTTATGGCAAGCATTGGTTCACAGGCGCCTAACAAAAAAGAAGCACCAAGATTTATGCTAGGTGCTTCTCAATTTTTTATCAACGATGATGGGGTAGCCTAAGCAAAAGCATCGTCCCACGAGCCTTGTGTGGCTGCTTTTGAGTACTCAGTCGCACGGTTCTCGAAGAAATTGGTATGCTCTACTGCATTCAGCATGCTGTCCAGCCACGGTAGTGGGTTTTCTTCGGTGTCATATTCTGGGTCTAAGCCAAGCTGCTGCAAACGTCGGTCAGCAATATAGCGGATGTAGGCTTTTACATCGCTTGCCTCTAGGCCCTCAATAGCACCCATACCAAATGACAGATCAATGAAGGCGTCTTCATGCTCTACAATTGTTTTACAAGCCGTGCGCAGCTCATCTTGCATCTGTTGGTCCCAAAGCTGAGGTTGCTCTGACATCAATGTTTTAAAGAGTTTAATGATGCTGTCGCAGTGCAAGCTTTCATCCCGCACAGACCATGTGATGATCTGGCCCATCCCCTTCATTTTATTGAAGCGCGGGAAGTTGAGAAGCATCGCGAAACTAGCAAACAGCTGAAGGCCCTCAGTGAAGGCACCAAACACCGCGAGGGTCACGGCAGTAGACCGCAAATCGTCAGAGTTGAACTGCTGCATATAATCATATTTATCCTTCATTTCCTTATACTTAAGAAAAGCAGAATATTCTGATTCAGGCATCCCTATTGTATCAAGAAGATGGCTGTAAGCAGCGATATGGATAGTTTCCATATTCGAGAAAGCAGCCAGCATCATCTGTACTTCTGTCGGCATAAACACCTTGGTGTAATGCTTCATATAGCAGTTGTTTACTTCGATATCACTTTGGGTAAAGAAGCGGAAAATCTGTGTAAGCAGGTTCTTTTCAGATTCAGTAAGTTTCTGGCTCCAGTCGCGCACATCTTCCGCGAGCGGAACTTCTTCAGGCAGCCAATGCACTTGCTGCTGCGTTAACCATGCTTCATATGCCCAAGGGTAACGAAACGGTTTATAAACGTGCCGTTCAACTAACAGTCCAGCTTTTTCATTCTCGTCTACGTCCGACATCTACCCTTCGCCCCTCAAAAACAATTAATCCCGCACACCCTACTGTGCATCTCGGTGCCAATATATCCCCTCAATTGGTATAAGGGAATTCTAGAAATACTATATTTAGTAAAAAAATCACTTGCCATTGTTTATTCAGGGAAACTGGGACCAGAAACAAAATCGAGCGCGCTCAATACGGTATTCCACCCACAAAAACATAAGGAAAAACTCTCCTAGCTTGTCTATTTCCGTGCTCACCTATAATAAAGAATCTCTACCCACAACAGAAAGTCGAATCTTGTGATCACCGGAAAGCGAATCATTACCACCTGTCTAGTGTTATTGTTCCTTCTCGAGAGCGTGCTTCTAGAGTTGAAGTATCAGATATTCTCAGGGTCCGGTTTTTTACAATCCAGCCCCCTATTAGGTATTACAGACAAAATCTCCTTTGTTGTGCTAGTAATTAGCGCATATCTACTTCTGTATTTCCTGAGTGTAAGCCTACTGAAAACGGCCCTGCTAAGATTGAAGCCCTCGGCTCAGAAACCAGCTTTTATCGCTAGCGGCTTCTTTATTTTTTGTTATGGCTTGAGCCTCATGGTGCATTACAAACTACACGCTTATGTTGCCGACCATGTGGACCAAAAGGTAATACAAGCAATCGCTGGCAATAGCCTGGAAAATGCGATCATTTACGTAAAAGACGAGATACTTTTTCTGGGACTACCACTAATTATTTTTCTAATTATCTTTTTGTTTTTATTAAAGAAGATTCCGGCGGAAACATCATCAGAAACCAAAAGACATTGGCAAAAAACAGCCTACACTGCTAGCGCACTGATTTTTATTCTCGTTACGATAACAGCTAACCGCTCCGTCACCATGAACAGTAATCGAAGCATAGCTTTCAGCACTTTCCATAAGTCAGCTCATATTCTGACAGACTGGGATATGGATGGCAGTTCTTATGTTTCACTGCCTGCTGACATAGCCCCTTTCAACAGCACTATACATTGGGGTGCCCTCGATATTCCTGGAAATGGTATTGATGAAAATGGCCTTGGCGGAGACCTACCTAAGACTCTACCAACCCAACTAAACAGGAAAACACACAGCCTTCCCAGCCGTTATAAACATTTGGCTATTATCGTCTCAGAGAGCACGCGTTCGGACATTCTAGTACAGCGTTTGAACGGCAAATATATTGCACCCAACCTACGCGCATTGGCTCAAAGCGGTAGTACAATTGATCACGCGTTTAGCCATGCGGGTTTCACTGCTAACAGCCTATACACACTCTTTTCTGGCAACTTACTTTACACCAAGAAAACAGAAAGTGTCTTCGAGCACGCAAGAAAAAAGGACTTCGAGATTTCTGTTATCTCCGGACAAGATGAAACTTGGGGTGACTTGGATACACGGCTTGGAACACGTGAAAGTGCGGACTATTTCTATGACCCCCAAACCGATCCTGAGCAGAGGGTGTATCCATCAAAATTACCTAGCAGCATAAAACTTGCCGATGAAACGCTTGTTGAAGCTTTTGAAAAACGTCTGGGTAATATTAATACCAACAAACGCCAGTTATTTTATTTTAACCTTCAATCGGGTCATTTCCCCTATTACCATCACCGCATGCCGCTCAACTTTGTAGAGGCCAGCATTCCCCGTAGCCACATCAACATCGACAATAAAAAATGGGTTGCTGACACCTACTGGAACGCCATGTCTTATATGGATACTAATTTGGGGCATATTGTTAATGCACTTAAAGAAAAGGGTATTTTAGAGGAAACTCTTATCTTGTTCATGGGGGACCATGGTGAATCGCTCTTTCATGATAGCTTCCTTGGCCACGGCCATAACATCAACCGTGATCAACTACAAATTCCTCTAGTACTCTCTGTGCCTGATATTCACTTTGAGGCCCCAATTGGTATAATAGACATATACCAATGGCTCGATAGCTTCGTAGGGCAATCTCAGAATACGGCATCCACACTCGATAAGGTTGGTGACTGCGTATTCATGTATACAGGCTATCTTTTTAGCCCTGCTCAAATCGGCAAAATATGTACGGGAGAGAAAGACCCCAGCGTTTATACCATAGCATTCGATGACTATAAAGGTGGTGGCAGCAAAGAGAACAGCACTTCAAAAATTGATTTGATTCACCACTGGGAACGATTACTCTTTGACGAAAGCCAGTAAGAAGCCAACATAAAAAAGGCCGCTCAAATAGCGGCCTTTCCTTTAATTTGATCGTCTAAGCTTTTACTGACAAGCTAGACATTCTTCATAATCAGTAGAATTACTTACCGCCGCTGCTGCGAACTCAAGTTGCTGCTCGGAAAGCTCTTTTTTCTTAGTACTTCCCGTTGCCACAACTTCCGCTCGTGCAATAGATTTGGAGCGGCAGTAATAGAGGCTCTTCAAGCCTTTTTTCCAAGCTTGGAAGTGGATTTGGTGCAAATCACGTTTATGCACATCTGCGGGCAGGAAGATATTCACTGACTGCGCCTGTGAGATATATTCAGCACGGTCTGCAGCAAGTTCAACAACCCATCGCTGGTCTAACTCAAACGCTGTTTTAAACACAGACTTCTCATCATCACTCAAGAAGTCCAAGTGCTGAACAGACCCTTCATTCACAGTAATGCTTGTCCAAACTGCATCCGTGTTTTGTCCCTTTTCCTCAAGCAGCTTCGTAAGCGCCTGATTATGAACAATGAAGTTTCCAGACAGAGTTTTCTGGTTGTAACTATTACCCGCAATTGGCTCAATACCTGGGCTAGCACCGCCGCAAATAGTTGAGATAGACGCCGTTGGCGCGATCGCTGTTTTATTAGAAAAGCGCTCCATCATGCCATAATCAGCGGCATCTGGGCACGGGCCACGCTCATACGCGAGCATTTCAGAAGACCGATCGACTTCTTTTTTGATGTGTTTGAAAATATTGAAGTTCCAAGACTTCGCCATGCTGCTTTCAAACGGAATCATATTTTGCTGCAAGAAGCTGTGGAAACCCATCACGCCAAGACCAACTGAGCGCTCACGCATTGCTGCATAACGAGCTTTCGCCATTTCACTTGGTGCGCGGTCAATAAAGTCCTGCAAAACATTATCAAGGAAACGCATCACGTCCGGGATAAAGTCTTTGTTGTTTTTCCACTCTTTATAGTGCTCAAGATTCAAGCTTGAGAGACAACAAACCGCCGTCCGCTCATTACCCAAATGATCAATACCAGTGGGCAGTGTAATCTCTGCGCAGAGGTTTGATGTTTTAACAGTTAGACCTGCAAGCTTGTGATGCTCAGGCATCTGACGGTTCACTGTGTCAGAATAAATGATATAGGGCTCACCCGTTTCAACACGAGCGGTCAGGATACGTATCCAAAGGCCACGCGCTGAAAGTGTCCGCACTACATGGCCATCTTTCGGGCTCGTGAGCGCCCACTCTTCATCGGCCTCAACTGCGCGCATGAATGCGTCAGAAAGCAGGATGCCGTGGTGAAGATTTGGTGTCTTGCGGTTCGGGTCACCACCAGTAGGACGGCGAAGCTCAATAAACTCTTCCACTTCGGGGTGACTAACTGGCAAGTAAATCGCGGCAGAACCACGACGGAGTGACCCTTGAGAAATAGCAAGAGTGAGGCTATCCATCACACGAACAAACGGAATGATACCGCTCGTTTTACCAACACCGCCAACACCTTCACCAATAGAGCGCAAATTACCCCAATAGCTTCCGATGCCGCCGCCGCGGGATGCGAGCCACACATTTTCTGTCCAAAGGTCTACGATAGAGCCTAGCTTATCTTGCGCTTCATTAAGGAAGCAACTGATTGGCAGACCACGGTGCGTACCACCGTTGGAAAGTACCGGTGTGGCAGGCATAAACCACAGGTTGGAGATATAGTTATACAGGCGCTGTGAATGTGCTTTATCGTCCCCGTAAAAAGACGCAACACGCGCAAATAAGTCCTGATAACTTTCTCCAGGCATCAAGTATCTGTCTGTCAAAGTCGCCTTACCAAAGTCAGTAAGTCTATCATCACGACTACGGTCAATTTCAACCGCACCACCAT
>CAXBKT010000136.1:0-10266 GCA_963976155.1 uncultured Kordiimonadaceae bacterium
AAACTAAAAGGAATATACCAATTAATATCACCGATTATGAATCCCTGTTATCCGCTGCAAAAAAGCAAGCAGAGCCGCAACGTTTATTATTCGTTTTTTTACAGGTATCTTTGCCAAAAGATCATAAAAGCGAAGAAGCAATTAGCTTTCATTCTGGTCAAGGCGGCGAATTGACCCCCGTCATGTGTGTTGACAAAACTTTGAATGAATTAGGTACCTTTGCCGACTTAGTAGCAGAATCTGAGAGCATGGAACAAAATTGGCAAATGGTATTGGTCGCTTGCCTTTCCGGTAAAAATGGTATTGTTCCTACGTCTAGTGAAGCGACAGGACCGCTCGAAAAAATGGTTCAAGCCGTAGAACAAGGAGGTAACCTATCCAATTTTCTAGCCTTCGATAAAAAAGGTGAACCAATCCATTTTGGTGGTTGAACCATTAGTGCAATGCAGCAGCTTATCTTGCAAGGTAAGCAATATCATTGAACCCGCACTAGCTGACAAAATTGTAACAGAGGTGGCAATTCCAATGTCAAAACCTGGCACAACACGCATTCACAAAGCGTATTTAATCTAATATTTCCGGCGGATGGTACTGAGTATGATAGACAAGAAAAAATGGCAGTTTTGGATTGACCGTGGCGGCACCTTCACAGACGTAATCGCACGACATCCAGGCGGGCACCTAAGCAGCCATAAGTATCTCTCAGAAAATCCCGAGCGCTACAAGGACGCGGCTGTGCATGCTATGCGCGAAATTATGGCTGTACCAGAAGCTGCTCCTTTCCCTAGTGAAACGGTTGAAGCCATAAAAATGGGAACAACCGTTGCCACCAATGCTCTGCTGGAACGAGACGGCGAACCCACGCTCCTTCTTGTCAGCAAAGGTTTCAAGGACGCACTTCTTATCGGCCAACAACACCGGGCCGACCTTTTTGCCATGAGCCCCTCCCGGCCTAAGCCCTTATACGAACAGGTATTGGAAGCGGATGAGCGCATTGGTGCTGATGGCACCCTTGTCGTACCGCTGGATGAAACGGCCCTCCGCCAAGGCCTTCAAGCATCATTTGATAATGGCCTGCGAAGTGTCGCCATCACTTTCATGCATGGTTACCGATACCAGCAACATGAACAACGTGCGGGCGAAATTGCAAAGGAAATTGGCTACACACAGGTTTCCATTAGCCATAAAGTCAGCCCGCTGATGAAGCTTATTTCACGGGGTGATACAACCGTTGCCGATGCATACCTGTCGCCCATTTTGTCTCGTTACGTACAGCAGATCAGAGGTGCCGTAGGCAGCACACCCTTATACTTTATGCAGTCCAGTGGCGGCCTAACTGCTGCGGACATGTTTGAAGGAAAGGACGCTGTGCTTTCCGGACCTGCTGGCGGCATTGTTGGGGCAGCCAAATCAGGCAAGCGTGCCGGGGTTTCTCATCTGGTTGGTTTTGACATGGGGGGCACCTCAACAGATGTAAGCCATTATGCTGGCCAATATGAACGTGTCTTTGACACTGTTGTCGCAGGCGTACGCATGACCGTGCCTATGATGGACATACATACCGTCGCAGCCGGTGGTGGTTCCATATGCAGCTTCAACCAAGGGCGTTTCCTTGTGGGACCTGCTTCAGCAGGGGCAAACCCTGGGCCGGCCGCTTACGGGCGCGGCGGCCCCATCACGGTAACAGATTGCAACGTCCTTCTGGGTAAACTGCAACCAGATCTATTCCCCGCTATTTTTGGGTTAGGTGGCGACGAGCCTCTCAACATCCAAGCAACAAAAACTGGTTTTCAGAAAATAGCTGATGAAATTGAAACTGAAACAGGCAACCGCCCAACCTTAGAAACCATTGCAGAAGGCTTCCTTGCCGTGGCTGTGGAACATATGGCACGCGCTATCAAGCGGGTTTCTGTCGAACGCGGGCATGACATCAAAAGTCATGCGCTCCTGTCATTTGGCGGCGCGGGCGGCCAACATGCCTGCTTGGTTGCGCAAGCACTCGGTATTGATAAGGTGATTGTGCCACCCTTCTCTGGCGTATTATCCGCGCTTGGTATGGGGCTCGCGGAACAGACCGCGATATCCGACATGGCGCTTGAATGTGCCTTAACGGAAACCAACCAAATTGAGCAAGCTGTGCTTCAAGTATCCGATACTGCCAGGCAAAAACTCGCAGCCCAAGGAGTGGGCATACCCGGCCAACAACTAACAACCTCACTTCATGTGAAGTATGAAGGTAGTGATACTTCTCTTTCAGTTACATACGGCGCAACAGACAAAGTCACTAAGGCTTTTGAGCAAGCACACGAACAACAATTTGGCTTCATCGATAAAAAGACCCCAATCATTGTAGAATCTGTCGAAGCTGAAGCCTCCGGTGGCAGTAGTGATACCGCCTTAGCTCTAGTGGCTACGGGCACCGAGACCGCGGCAATGAATGAGCGGACAGTGTGCTGGAACGGAAACACAAGTACCGCGAGCATATATCACAAAGACCTATTAAAACCGGGCCACATAGTGAATGGCCCTGCTGTTATTCTAGAAAACGGCGGCACTACAATTGTGGAAGCCGGTTGGCAGGCCATCTTGCAAACAGGTGATACGCTTGAACTGACCCGAACAGGTAATATTAGTAAACACCATGAAGTTACAGATACACCCGACCCTATCCTGCTAGAGATTTTTAATAATCTCTTTATGTCAGTGGCGGAAGAAATGGGAGGCGTACTGGCCAAAACTGCCCGCTCTGTAAATGTTAAAGAACGCCTTGATTTTTCGTGTGCTGTTTTTGATAACACCGGTAGCTTAATTGCGAATGCCCCCCACATGCCCGTGCATCTGGGTAGTATGGGCGAAAGCGTGAAAGCCATTATAGAGGCACGAGGCGACACGATCAGCCACGGCGATGTCTATATGGTCAATGACCCCTACGCTGGGGGCACGCATCTTCCTGATATTACCATCATCACACCCGTTTTTCTGAAACCCACAGATACCAAACCAGACTTCTTTGTCGCCTCGCGCGGGCACCATTCAGATGTCGGCGGTATAACGCCAGGCTCGATGCCACCCCATTCAAAAACCATCGAAGAAGAAGGCATTCGCTTCACAAACTTTGAATTGGTACGTGCTGGAAAGTTTGCACAAGAGGCGGTCACCAATGTTCTCGCAGCTGGACCCTACCCCGCCCGCAACATTGAACAAAACCTTGCCGACTTAAAAGCTCAGGTTGCTGCAAACAAACGGGGTGCAGCGCAGGTCATCAACCTCGTGAACAGCTTCGGACGCGATGTAGTCCATAACTATATGGGCCATGTTCAGGATAATGCAGAAGAAGCGGTGCGGCGTGTTATTGCGGACCTTAAAGACGGAAGCTACAGCTATCCTATGGACTGTGGTGGCGTCATAAATGTTACCATTACCACTGACCCTGCCAGCAGGTCAGCAACAGTTGACTTTACGAACACCAGCGAAGCGCTGAGCAATAATTTTAACGCACCACTAGCCGTCACCAAGGCCGCTGTTCTCTATGTTTTTAGGGTACTAACTGGCTGCGACATTCCTTTGAATGCAGGTTGCCTCAAGCCGATTAAATTGATCGTGCCTGAAGGCTGCATGTTAAACCCCAAATACCCTGCAGCCGTTGTTGCTGGCAACGTGGAAACAAGCCAAGCAATCACAAATGCCCTATTTCTTGCCACAGGTACACTTGCCGCAGCTCAAGGTACGATGAACAATCTCACATTCGGCAATGAAACTTACCAGTATTATGAAACCATCGCTGGAGGTACCGGCGCTGGCCCAACATTTGATGGAACAGACGCCGTCCAGTCGCACATGACAAACAGTCGCCTTACCGATCCCGAAATTCTCGAATGGCGCTACCCTGTTCGGCTTGAAAACTTTGGCGTGCGACAAGGTAGCGGCGGCAAAGGCGCTTATAAAGGTGGGTGTGGTGTTACACGCTCAATACGCTTCCTTGAACCTATGCATGCAGCCATCCTTTCTGGTCACAGAACACAAGGTGCACCCGGATTAGCCGGCGGATGCGCTGGCCAGCCCGGCATCACCACTGTTACCCGCACAAATGGCACTACAATTATACTTGGCCCCTCCGATCAAACTAGTTTGGAGGCCGGTGACATCATTACCATTGAAACACCCGGCGGGGGCGGCTTTGAACCGTTATAGTAAAGAATAGAAAAATATTGCACTCCATCTTTTCACCCCTAAACTAAACGAACAATATAGTATTCCGGGGGGAAGAGGTTCTAGTGCAGTATATATTTTTATGCTTTTTGTTCATCAGTATAATTGGTGGGGTATCAGCTAATCAGGCAGATATCATACCAACGGACGGGTTGTGGAATAATGCCCGGTGCAGCAATCCACGATTTTCCAGTTCAGTAGCCAGTAAGCGTATCAAGGCTTATGCCGACCTCCTCTATGACATTAGCTCAGATGGGCATGTCATGAATATTCGGGTGAAAGAAAGTTCACCACCCGGACTTATCGACAAGGCTGCGATAAAAGCGATAAAGCGCTGGAAGTACTTCGCATTTATGGACAATGGAATAGAAGCCCCGCGTAAAGACGTCGAGATAACCTTTACTTATGGCGGCACACCTGATGAAGGCGAAGCCACTTGCACTCACACCCCCTGGCCTCAAGCATCCTCTAGTATCGGTCATATAAATGACCCCTACAATCAACTTAGAACATGCCACACCCTCGCCATACCACGCATGGCGGCCCATGACCGGGTGACTGGGCGCGTTGACCTACAATTCAACATTTCTAAACAAGGCATCGTACGAGATATCAATGTCGTACAATCAAGCCAAAAAAACACATTCACCAACACAAGCATCGCTGCTCTAAGGCGTTGGCGTTATCATCCTTATATACAAACTGGCAAAGCAACTGCGCGGGACAACCTCGCTGTCACTTTCTTTTATGGGGAATTACCCGATAAGGCCTCCCCACACCCTTGTAGCTTCGCTTCATGGACTTCAGGAAACACTATCACCCAAATTATTGAAAAGGCCCCTTGGACAATAGAAGGCATGGAAAACGTGGTTAAAGGCTGGCGCGACCCAGATCGCAGAAAAAAATACACTAAAGAAGACCAAAATTAGACAATAGTACAAACCGAAAGCCCTTACACATCAAAGCTAAAAATGGTTCCAAGCTCCCTACGTCAATCATTATTGATAGTTTTATCAATAATGATTGACTGACCTTCCGGCCCACCTATACTCTGTCAATAATCACTGTAGTCACGTGTTTTCTGATAGGGAAGTTACCAGCATGGCCGACGGTACCGCTGCACCAATAGGTTCACATAAACCTGCAACTCTCAAAGATATACCGGGTGAAAGCGGATGGCCTATCATTGGCCATACATTTGAAATGCTCAAAAACCCTGAGGCTTTCAACAAGCGAATGCAGACCAAGTACGGGCCACTTTACCGCGCCAATGTTTTCTTCAGAAACAGTGTAACCATGCATGGCCCTGAGGCTAATGAATTCCTGTTGATGGATAAGGAAAAGTGCCTTTCCAGTGAACTCGGCTGGGGCCCTTATCTAAAGCGTCTTTTCCCACGCGGACTGATGTTACTCGACTTTAACGAGCACCGAGCACACAGGCACATAATGGCTACGGCCTTTAAGACCGGCCCAATGAAGGGATACCTTGAGCGCTTAAACGACGCTATGCCCGAGCGTATAAAGGCATGGGGAGAACAAGGGTCTTTTAAATTTTACCCTGCCATAAAACAGCTATCCTTAGATATGGCGACAACGGTTTTTCTTGGTCTTGAGCCCGGAGATAAAAGCCGCCGAGTAAATCAGGCACTCACCGATATGGTTGCAGCATCCGTTGGCGTTGTGCGCGTCCCTCTACCCGGCACGTTAATGGGGAAAGGTGTAAAAGGCCGAAAGTTCATGGTTGAGTATCTCGACAATCAGATTGCAGAGCGCAGAAAATCAAGCAGTACAGATATCTTTACCCAGTTATGCCAAGCAAAAGCAGAAGATGGTAGTCAGTTTACCAATCAGGAAATTGTCGACCATATGATTTTCCTTTGGATGGCCGCCCACGACACAGTCACCAGCTCTGTCACCACCCTAGTTTATGAACTTGGACGCAATCGGGAATGGCAAACTAAGCTCAGAGATGAAATCAAGGGCCTAGGCCTTAACGGCGATAGCTTACCTTATGAACTATTGGGAAAACTTCAGTTAACAGAGTATGCCTTCAAGGAGGCGCTGCGCCTTAATCCACCTGTTCCCGCAATGCCCCGGAAAACAACCAAAGAAGCAGAATTCGGTGGTCACCGCTTACCAAAGGATACAATTCTAAGCATCAGTACTGTTGCAACACATCGCTCTGACACCCTTTGGCCAAACCCGAGACAATTTGACCCTATGCGTTTTTCATCCGAAGGCGGTGTAAAAGAACGACATCGTTTTGCTTGGATACCGTTTGGCGGCGGTGCCCATATGTGCATTGGCTTGCACTTCGCTTACATGCAGGCCAAAGTAATCATGGCCCACTTGTTGCCGCACTATGATATTGAACTACCTCAAGGCTACTCAACAAAATTCCAGATTTTACCGCTTATAAAACCGGTAGACGAGCTACCCATAACACTGAAGGCCATCAGCTAGCATGAGCGAAAAAACATTTGATTATATCATTGTCGGTGGCGGATCAGCTGGTTGCACCCTCGCTTCACGCCTAACTGAAAACAGCAACATCAGTGTTTTGCTGCTGGAGGCTGGCGAAAAAGACAATTCAATCAAAATCGACATGCCAGCCATGATCGTAAAGGTCGTTCCCCCCAATAAATACAACTGGAATTATTGGACAGAAAAACAGACCAAACTTGATAACCGAAAACTGTTTTGGCCGCGTGGTAAGGTTCTTGGCGGGTCATCAGCAATCAACGGCCTTTTATACGTGCGCGGACATCACCGGGACTATGATGAATGGGCACAACTTGGATGCAAAGGCTGGTCTTTTGAGGATGTGTTACCATACTTTAGAAAATCAGAAGGCAGCGATAGACCCGCAGATGACTTCCACAGTGTTGGCGGACCTCTATTAACGACCCAACACACATCCGATAGTCCCTTGAACGAAGCTTTCCTCAAAGCAGCAGAAGAAATGGGGTTGCCCTACACCGACGATTTTAATGGTCCCGACCAAGAAGGTGTGGGCTGGTACGACCAAACAATCCGCGGCGGCAGGCGGCAGAGCGCTGCGCGTGCTTATATCCATGAAGCTCTGGGCCGCCCCAACCTTACAGTCATGACCGAGGCGCAAGTAACGCGCGTTCTGCTTCAAGGAAAGAAAGCTGTTGGCGTAAAGATACTGCGCAAAGGCAACCCAGAAACGTGGCATGCAAACCACGAAGTTATTTTATGTGGCGGCGCGATCAACAGCCCGCAAATATTGCAACTTTCTGGCATTGGTGACCCCAAAGACATCCAAGCTGTTGGCTTACCAGTCATTCACGAACTGAAAGCTGTTGGCAAAAACATGCAAGACCATTTGGACCTTACGGTTTATGCCCGCCTAAAAGACCCAATATCCTACTTGAAATACAAGGCGCCACACAGGACCCTTCTTGAGATGGCCAAATGGTTTTTGAAAAAGCCCGGCATGTTATCTGACTGTGTCACTCCAGTTGGTGCCTTCCTAAAAACTGACAAAGCGCTTGAGCGCCCTGATATCCAGTTTCATATAATGCTTGCCCTAGCCGACAAACCTCACGGCTTTGAAGAACCAAGCAGCCATGGCTTTGGCATCCATGTTTGCCAGCTGCGACCACAAAGCCGCGGCACCATTAGCCTTCACTCAGATGACCCACTGGCACCCGCAAAAATTGACCCAAATTATCTCGCGGTAGAGGAAGACCTACGCGTAATGCGCGAAGGTGTAAAAATAGTACGCAAGCTGATGCAACAGCCTGCCTTAAAGACGCTTATTACCGAAGAAGATGCACCCTGGAACAAAGTCGATCTCGAAGATGACGCAGGTACAGTCGATGCAATCCGTAAGAAAGCTGAAACCATTTACCACCCTGTTGGCACCTGCGCCATGGGACCCAAAGAACAAGCAACCAGTGTCGTGGACCCTGAATTGAAAGTGGTTGGCATTGAAGGGCTTCGTGTTGTTGATGCCTCCGTAATGCCACGCTTGATTGGTGGTAATACAAACGCACCAACAATAATGATTGCAGAGAAGTGCGCCGATATGATCAAAAGGGATTATGCAGCGGTATAATCTGGAGTACTAACCTTCATGCGCCCAAACATCATATTAGCAACAGCAGCTCTCAATGGCTTTATTGCAACCGGCTTTGCGGCCATCGGTAGCCACGCTTTGTCATTTGAAGGCAAAGGCTCAGACCTCTTCCAACAGGCGATTGATTTTCACTATGTCCATATTTTGGCACTTGCTGCGTGTGCAATGTTAGGTCGCTGGGGGCAACAAAAATGGGCGACACGTGGGGCCATTTTCTTTCTCGTGGGCATCATAGGCTTTAGTGCAAGTTTATATTGGCGCGCAATCATGGGCCCCGGTAGTTTAGGCAGCTTTCACTGGATTACGCCAATTGGTGGATTAAGCTTAATGGCAGGCTGGTTATCACTCGCACTCGGCGCACTCAAAGCACAACAGGAAAACCTCTAATACTCTTTAGCAGGCAACCTAAGCACTGCGGCCAGTCCACCAAGTTCAGAACGCTCAAGTCTTGCCTGCCCGCCGTACATCTCAACAATATCACGCACAATTGCTAAACCAAGGCCTGTACCCGGAACGCGCTCATCAAGTCTACGTCCGCGTTCAAACAGTGTATCTAAATCGCTGTCCGGCACACCCGGCCCGTCATCTTCCACAAGAATTTCCATCAAGGCCCGTGCGTTTTCATCCTCAGATTCAATCGCTGTAGCTGTAACCATAACCCGGCCTTCAGCCCATTTACCTGCGTTATCAATCAAATTCCCCAGCACTTCGTCAAAGTCTTCTTTCTCCCCGTCAAACCGCAATGTATCATCACAGGACAAGTCAAATAAGACGCCCTTGGCGCGCGTCATAACTTCAACAGCATGTACAAGCTTCTCGAGCCGTTCGGAAATAGGCAAACCCGGCCCCGAACCACCACCTGCGATACGAGCACGTTTTAAATGATGGTCAACATGCTCACGAATGAGGCGTGTTTGTTTGCGAATACGGATCGAGCGGTCATCACTCGCACCTTCCACATCATTCTGGATCACGGAAAGCGGTGTTTTAAGGGCATGCGCTAAGTTACCAACATGTGTGCGTGCCCGGTTTACCAACGCTTCGTTTTGTTCCATCAAGGCGTTAACCTCTTGTGCAAGCGGCCTCAAATCATGAGGGTAATCCCCCTCAATCCGACTTTCTTTTCCTGCACGAATCTGGCTCATACTGTGACCAAGTCGCCGTAAAGGCTTGAGGCCAAAACGCACCTGCATCACAAGTGCCAGTGTAACTGTCGCCATGATAGCACCCAGCGCGCTCAGAAGCAGATAGTTAAACTGCTCAACAGCTGCCTGTATCTCTACTGTGTCGGTGGCAACTTGAAAATGGAAAACTCTATCGGCTTCCGGCAGGATAATATCTCGCTCAGCCATACGAAGAGATTGCCCATCAGGGCCGTCAATTTCCATAAATTTAAGCGTAAAAGACCGATGAGAAAGATCAGTCTTAATTTCAAAGTCCCAAAGGGAACGGGACCGAAATGATTCTTGTCCTTCCTCAGAAATTTGCCAATACAGCCCTGAATAAGGGGTTGTAAATCGCTGATCAAAAATAGGCCGATTAAACCGAAGTACGCCCTCAGGGGATATTTCACTAATGCCAACCATTGTATCAATAAACAGCTCAAGTCGTTTATCAACATCTGTCAGGACATAACTATAAAACACAAACGATAACACTGTGCCACCAACTGCAAGGGCCGCAACAGAAAGCAGCGTCGCCGACATAAGAAGGCGCCCTGTTAATCCACTAAAGAAATGCCGCAGCGCTGCTATCACTCGGTTTTTCCACTCCACTCAAGCCTATAGCCAAGACCGCGAACTGTATGAATAATGCTAGTGTCCAGCTTCTTCCTAATACGGTTCACAAACACTTCAATAGTGTTCGAATCACGATCAAAGTCCTGATCATAAATATGCTCAGTCAGCTCCGTGCGTGAAATTACCTTTCCCTCGTGGTGCATCAGGTAGGAC
>CAXBKT010000137.1:0-10258 GCA_963976155.1 uncultured Kordiimonadaceae bacterium
GTCATGGAGGGGATGGCGCTGGTGAAAGGCGTGTCATTACGCGCTGTAGGCTTTGAAGGTGACCTAGAATTATATGTTGATATTAGAGTAATGAAGCAGGCGATAATGAACCTTGTTTCAAATGCTATTAAATTCTCTCCAGACCAATCTTCAGTGTTACTCGAAATGTATCAGCTTCCTTCAGGCGCCATTGAAATATGTGTTTGTGACAACGGCCCTGGCATGGATCAAGAATCACTACAGCATGTCCTGGAACCTTTTGTGCAGGCAGAGGCAGGTTATGATAAACGTTTTGAAGGGAGTGGTCTTGGCCTGCCTTTGGTAAAGGCATTTGTTGAGGCCCATGAAGGGCATTTCACCTTGGAAAGTACTCAAGGCGTTGGAACTAGAGCGAGAATTCGTTTGCCAGCAAAAAGGTGTTGTGAAGTGCCGCAACTGAAGTATGTGGGATGACCATGTTCTTGATGCCTGAATAAACTAAAGTTCTTCTGTGTGTCATTAGAATCTGCTAGTATTTCAACGCATGCAGTAATGTTTAAAACGCTGTATGCCTGTCTATCCATGCCCCGAACTTTTTTGTTTGTTTTACGTGTGTTTTTGAGCTGAGGCTTAGCTGGTATTTATCAGCTGTAAGGCTAGTGGAGAGGCAATATGGGGCAAAAAGATACCTATTTATATGACTATATAGCGGAACGGATGGCTATGGCTGAATCTGGGCGCGCAGAAGCTTTGTATGATCTAGGCTTGCTATATTCAACAGGGCAGGGTGTTCAGCAAGATTTTGTGGAAGCCCATAAGTGGTTTAATTTGGCGTTGGAGCGTGGGCTGCAGCGGGCAGAAGTTGACCGGCATGATGTTGCCCTTGAACTTGATCGTGGGGGCGTCGCAAAAGCACAGCGGTTAGCTAGAGATTGGTCAGAGAGCCATAAAATTATCTGATTTTATGGCTCTCGTGGTTTTCAGTGTTATCCCTTATATACTTCTAAAGCTTTATCGATAAGGAAAGCGATGTGTTGGCGGTGTACTCTAGCAGAGGCATCTCCACGCCAGCGGTCCATGCTTTTCCTTATGTCTTTTAGGCTTCCTAGTGCATTAGATCGAGCAATATAGTCATAGTTTTCACCAGATAGGATCGCGATAAGCCCCTTTACATACATAATTTGGAGTTCTTGCCGGAAGGAATTTACTGATCCGCGACTGTCATCTTCAAAAACAGCATCGGTAAGGTCTCCCATCATTTCCGTAATTGAATACGAATTTCCATATAAGCTGCTGTCCGTGATACGCAATAGTGTTAGCGGATGTAGGATGTGGGAAAGTATGTCAGCTTGAATGACACTTACGCGTGAATGCATTTTAGGGTCTTCTGTACCGCTAAAGTGGAAGAAACCGCGGCGTTGTATTGCAAGGTGCTGGATTAGTTTTGGATCAGCAGCAAACGCGTTCGGGGCAAGGATATAGTCCCGAAGCAATTTCATTGCTTTTTTCTGTTTGGCTTTTTCAACGGGGCGATAAGGTGCTTTTGCGCCTTCTTGGCCAGCAGTAGACCTGTCAACATAAACGCCGCCGATATATCGGGAAATTACCCGACCTTGCCACGCCATGTCTGTAGTCAGAATGATATAGGCATTTCGTAGTTCCTGGTAGCTTTGGCCTTGTTTGGTAAACTTGGCTTTCAGTTTGCCCATAGCTGCTTGGTCAAGTTCAAGGCGGTCTGCTGCGAACTGAACAGCATCGTCTGTCATGTCATAGATATTGACGCGAGGATCAATGCCTTTACCCGCAGAACGCATATCGTCAGCGTCATTACCAAACGCAAGTAGCTTCTCGTTTGAGCGGGCTAAGTGTGTATTCCGCTTTCTTTCGTCAGTCATAGCCGGGTCATAGCCGAACTGAATAGCCCAAATATCATAGGCCCCCGGTTTGGTCGTATAATAATGTGCTTGAGACTTCCCTAAGGCTGCGAAGTTAATTGAGGGATAATCCATGACAGAGGAAACCAAGCCATCTGTTTGAGCAGAGATTTCGTGAGTAGTCTCGTAGGAACGGCTTTGGGTTGCTTTCATGTTGTGATTGAGACCAAGGGTGTGCCCCACTTCATGCAATACAAGGTAATAGATAGACTCTTCCACCAACTGTGCGGACGCTGCCTCATTGCCAATCGCGGCGTTAAGAGTTTTTCCAACCATGTTATTGAGCTGTAGGTGGCTTGCCATACTGCAGTTCATCGCATGTTTATTAAGCTTGTCTAGAGCCGTATTTTCATCTGTGGTTGCGGTTTCTAGCATTGCTTTATCAAATATATTGCCAGCGTTGATACGGTTTGTCAGAAAACTGTATTCCAGCATTATGTCAGCGCCAATAATTTGGCCTGTACGTGGGTTACTGAAGCTTGGGCCGTACCCACCAAATGGTGGTTGGGGGCTGGAAGTCCAACGCAAAACATTGTAGCGAATATCATCTGCGTCCCAATCAGCATCATCAGGCTGAATTTTGACTTGTAGTGCATTCTTGAAACCTGCCGCTTCAAAAGCGATATTCCATGTTTCGGCTGCCTTTTTAATTGTTGGGCGCAATTCATCAGGGGTTGTGTTCTCAATCCACCAAACAATTGGTTCTACTGGCTCAGAGATGGTTGCAGAAGGGTCTTTCTTTACTAAGTTCCAGCGGTTAATCATGTCACGCCACGGGGTGGCGCCGCGGTCTGTCATGTCGTTCACATAATCAAGAAAATATCCAACACGGGCGTCATCAAATCGTGGTTGGTAATTGTTTTCTGGCATCGCAAGCAAAGAGTGCTGAATACGTACCTTCACGTTGCGTGCGTCTGTAATACCAAAGCTGCCGCCGCCGTTCATTGGTGCGGGATTTGAGTAGACATAGTCTGTTGTAACAAAAGTGTTCTCCGGAAAGTTTTTAACGGAGGATACTCTTGTTTTGTTCCCGGATAGCTTCCCAAGGTTGAAACGTTCCCAAGGCTTTACGTTAGGTATTGCCGAAGGCTTTACTTGGTCTAGAGCTTCAGATTTAAAGAGTCCATCAACATTGATGAGATACTTGGTGTCATCCTCAGATGTTGCTTTTACCTTGGTTGCAAAAAGTGTTGCGTTGCTGATATTTGCATCCTGAGCTTTGGAAATTTTGCTTTCAGGATTGAAATAAAAATACGGATTTAGCTCTGTAATTTCAATTTTATCAAAATGTTTGCTGAATTTTAGGACCTTTTGCGTGCGATATTGACCTCTAAAATGGCCGCCCTCGACGACACCATCAGCTGTGTGCGAGAAGTAAATGAATTCTTTACCTAGCTGGGTCTCGTTAACTTCCATATGAAGGGAGCCTGTTTTCGGATCCCGATATAGTTTAAATAGCCCGTCTAGTACGTCATGGTCTTTAACAACATCTGCGATAAGATTCTTTTTCTTTTTCTTCTTTTTTTCTTTGGCATCTTTATCGTCATCTGACTTTTCTTCACCATCATCTGGCTTTTTGTCGTCCTCAGTTTGCTCGTCTGTATCCTGCTTTTTTTCTGTTGCAGGCTTTTCTGGCTCTTTATCTTGAGCATGTATTGGTGCTGCGCATAGAGCAAAAGCACTAACAGCAAGGCTAGCTACGATAGTGCGCAGATGGGTTTCGAAATTTATCACCAATACTCTCCTTTGGTTTGTCGAATGCCCTTGTTGATGTGGGGCGTTTTTTATGGTCATGGTAGCGGATTAGTTTTTCGGCTGTGGGGATAATAGTCAAGCAGGATTAAAGACGCTTGCCGCAAGAAAGGCTCGTCTTACCTCATTTGCTACAGGAACAGGTTAGCGTTGGTTTGGATTACGCATCATGGCGTTAAAGCGATTAATGGCTCACAACCACCCTCAGGCATTTTCGCACTATGGGCAGTAAGCATGTTTTTGAATTCTAGCTTACCCATAATTTTCTCATAGTCGTCGCGAGCTAGGACAGCAATCCGAGCGTCTGTAAGGCCAATAAATTCATCAATTGTTTCACTGTCGATGCGGCAAAAGCGAGCACCGCCAGCTAAAAGGGCGCTTTGCCTTGCTGTGTCAATAATTCTTGCCTCACGCTGATCTTTCGCGTTTTGGGCTTGCGCAGGCATAATAGCAACGAGCGTTAGCGCACAGCCACTAATGAGCAGGGTAATAAATCGGGACATATTCATTCAACACATCTTTTTATTCTTGAGAGAAACGACAGTAATAACCATAATTGTGGCAAGCAAGAGGAGAAACTCACTTAAACGTGAAATTTGCAGGGCCTGTGTCTGCTGTGATCTCTCCGCCAACGCGTTTCCCATCTACAATTGCTACAATAGTATTTACCTGGCCGGGTAAATCATCCAGCAAGATGGAGTTCATGAATTGAAGCGCTTGTGGGGTTTCTGCCAAATCAGCCTCAAGGTATACCTTGATTATTTGCCCTTCATTTTCCATGCCTAAGTAAGTTAACGGCGTTGGTACGCTATCAACGGTTAGTTGAATGTGCTTAGGAATATATTGAGCAGTTGCTGCTTCTAGTTTTCTATAGTCGGAATCTTCGAGGAAGGTAAGCCGTTCGTTCAGTAATACGGATAGTTTTGCCTCCAATTCATGCGCATGAATTTCGATAATAGATTCAATTGAATTATCTACACTGTTCCACTCTATCAGAGTGAATGAGCTATATACGTTGTGGCTATGTGCAGGGGTTTGGTGCGCTAACAGTAGAAAAAGGCAGGATATGAAACTTTTCATTGAGTTCTCTTGGATTTAAACTTGTGCGAATTCGTAACCCACAACCCGGTTACGACCATAAGACTTGGCACTATAGAGAGCTTGATCAGCGCGGTCGAGGGCTGCTTCTATTGATACTTCCCCTTCAAGCCAAGGCGCGACGCCAATACTTGCCGTGAAACGGAATTTTTCTGCGCCAGCAACAGTTTGGTGATTTGCTGTCTTTTTACGAATTTCTTCAGCCATTCGAATAGCAGCGTCCATATCGGTTGCTTCTAAGATGGCAGCAAACTCCTCGCCACCCATCCTACCGACAAAGCCACGTTCACTAACTTCATTCTGAGTTATAGTAGCAAAATCCTTAATTGCGATATCACCAGCTGCGTGTCCATAGGTATCATTGATGCGTTTAAAGTGATCGATATCCATCATGATTACCCAAAGGCTTGAAGCATCTGCGGTTGCTATCGCTTTCTCGCCGAGAGCTGTGAACCGGCGCCTGTTCAACAGGCCAGTTAGTGAGTCAGTGTGAGCAAGACGGCGTAATTCTGCCTGTTTTTCTTCTAGCTCAGCCTTAGCATGGAATAGTTGTTCAGCGAGTTCGGCTGTGCGAACAGCATCAGCTTCCATCATAGTGCTATGCATGGCGCTGTCATTGCTTGCAGTCTGCAAATGGGTTAGGTCGCGCATAATCCATATTCTCGAAGCCTGACCTGGTAGCGGGCGGGTTTGTCGTTCTATGGCTTTTCCGCTAGCGAGTTGTAGTGTTTCAGCATACTGAAAATCAGGAGCGGATAATACAGCATCGATGACTTGGTCAGCTTGATGTCTATCTGCCAGTTGGCTGTGCCATGCGTCAAATAGCTCTTTTACAGAGCTAGCCTGAGCGCAGTTAGGCAGTAAGTCGCTAGCTGCTTTATTAAAGGTTTTAATGTTTCCGTTTAAGTCGGTAACTAAAATAGCGTCGGGTAGACCATTGGGGTCAAGTAACCAAGCTGTAGTGTCAGTTTCTTTTGTGGAAGTTAATCGGCTGAAGATTAAGGCACAGATGGCACTTAGGCATAGAAGCGATACAAACAAAACAGCATCTATATTGAAAGATGGTGGTTTTATCAGTGCTATAACAATAGATACTAGGGCTAAAACGCCCAAGCCCAACAATACTTTGATGTTGTGTAACAAACTCAAAGCTCTTTCTTTTTGCTCCCAAGTTAGCAAAGAACTGTAAGTAGGTTTATTTGTCAAGCTAGATTAGCCTATTAGTTTCCTTGGCATTTTAGTCAAAAATTAAAGGGGCTTAAGCCCCTTATGTTAAAATTAAACGAAATATAGCGGTGTATAAGGAAAGTTTTAGTTCTTTGCCTCATTCTTCCCGTCTAAAACTTCTTTCATAAGATTTCTACGGGGCTTACTTTTAAAGAGTTCAACCCGAGACTTTTTAATTTCGCGCGGCCACACGTTATTGGATTCGACTGCATCAGCGGTTTCGTTCCAAGGATCGAGAGTAACGCGCTCAATCGCTTTGTCACGGACAAGTAGCTTAGTTGCGTTCTGTGCATTTTTGCGCCAAATTTCAGCAGGAATACGAACTTCTTCCGTTGTTCCATCGCTATAATCAATCTGGAGGACGAGAGGCATTACCAAACCGCCGATATTCTCAAAGTCTATGAAATAGAGCTCATGGCCATACTGGAGGAGCTCTTTTTCCCAGTCTTTCAGGTCCTTGAGTTTACCTTCAAACGCATCTGTTTGCTTTTTAGTTGTAATAAAATCGTCGTTTTCATTATAGAAATCGAGCAATTCTGGGAATTTTTTTGTTCGCAACTGCATACCCATCTCCTGATTACGCAGTTCACCAATATAGGTTCGGTCTTTTTGTGCCTTAGCACGCTTGATGGGGTTCTCAACCTCGGGGTTCTGTGTATTGATGCGTGCATGGGTAATGCCTTTGATAGCAACATCCACATGATCGGTAGTATAAAACCATCCGCGCCAGAACCAGTCTAGGTCCTTTGCAGAGGCATCTTCCATAGTCCTGAAAAAGTCGGCTGGGTATGGGCGCTTGAATTTCCAGCGGCGGGCGTACTCTTTGAAAGCGAAGTCAAAAAGCTCACGGCCCATTACCGTTTCCCTCAATATGCTTAATGCGACCGCAGCTTTTACATATGAGTTTTGCCAATAACCTAAAATATTATCAGATTGGGTCATTATGGGGGTCTGATTTGGGCCCGTCATGTACGGAATGGCAAGCCGAGGGTGCCCGTAGCGTGACGGGTAGAATTTTTCCCACTCTCGTTCGGCCATGCTTTGGATGAAGCTGTTAATACCTTCGTCCATCCAAGCCCAGTTACGCTCATCCGAATTCACAGTCATTGGAAAATAGATATGTCCAATTTCATGGATCACCACGGAGATCAAACCATATTTACTGCGTTTTCCGTACGTGCGTGTTTCGGTACCGTCTTCGTTTTTCACGGTGGTAGGCGGGTATCCGTTGGATGTGATCATCGGATACTCCATGCCACCACCAATTGGGCCGTGAACGGACCAAGCAACGGGATAAGGGTATTCGAATGAGTAGCGGCTATAAGTATCGAGTGTGTGGGCGATTGCATGTGTGGAAAATTTGTCCCACAAAGGCATAGCTTCTTCTGGGTACAATGATTGCGCCATCACTGTGCGGCCGCTTTCAGGTAATTCCACACCCATGGCATCCCATATGAATTTACGAGATGAAGCAAAGGCAAAGTCACGAACATTTTCAGCCTGAAAATGCCATGTTTTTGTTTGGTCGGTGCCTTCTTTTTCGTTTTCGAGAGCATCTTCTTTTGTAACAATGAAAATTGGTTTTTCTGAAGTTTTTGCTTCCTCATACCTTTCGCGTTGGGTGGCAGTTAGGACATCCCGTGCGTTTTGTAGTTCACCTGTTGAACCAACAATATGGTCAGCAGGGACTGTAATCTCTACATCATAGTCGCCGAACTCGAGAGTGAACTCTCCAGAGCCCATAAATTGCTTATGCTCCCACCCCTTTAGGTCGGTGTAAGCTGCTAAGCGCGGGAACCACTGCGCAATGAAGAATACATCATTTCCATGGCGTTCATAATTTTGGAAACCACCTCGTGCACCCATAGCTTTAGCTTGAGGAATGTTGAACCACCAGTTCATGTTAAAGCTAAATGTAGCGCCAGGCTTTAAAGGGGAAGGAAGGTCAACCCGCATCATTGTATCATTCACAGTATAGCTAAGGCCTTTGCCCTTAGATGTAACGGTATTGATCTTGTGCCCCCAATCTGTTCCGCGTGTCAGGTCAATAAACCGTAGTGCATTGTAACTCATGCGCTGTGACGCTTTTTTTCCGCGCTCAATTGTAGCGTAGGCATCCGAGTGTTTGGAAAAGCGGTTTTGATCTAGTTGAAGCCAAAGGTACCTCAGAGTGTCTGGGCTGTTGTTAGTATATGTGATTGTTCCAGTGCCATGTACTTGGCGCTCTTTCTCATCGAGCCGTACTTTGATATCGTAGTCGACTTGTTGTTGCCAGTATCCATGGCCGGGAGCGCCAGAGCCTGTACGGTACACATTCGGTGTTGGTAAATGCTCTTCAAGTTGTCTGAACTTATCTTTGAAATGCCCCTTGGTCTGTTTAATAGCGTCTGATGCCGCAGGTATTGAAAGACAGACTGATAAGATAATTCCTAGTACACGCATGTATGCGCTCCCTATTGTCACAATATATTATTGGGCAAGACCCTAAGCGGATCAGAAAGGGGGTGCAAGATCGCCAGCTGAACTAATTTATAAACCTAAGTTTAGCAAGCGGTGAGTTTCAAAGAAAAAGGGGGCAATAGCCCCCTTCAATACCCTAATGTTTCTACTACTCTATTCTGGCGTTGCTTCGGCTTTAGCTTGTTTTCCGTCAAGAACCTCTTTCATCAGATTACGTCTTGGTTTGCTTTTAAATAGCTCAACACGGGATTTTTTAATTTCCTGCGGCCATGCGTTGTTGGACATATCCGCGTCAGCAAGTTCGTTCCACGGATCAAGCTTAATACTTTCAACCTCTTTATCGCGAACCAGTAGCTTAGTGGCTGTTTTGGAGTTTTTCCTCCAAATTTCAGCAGGGATGCGAACCTCTTCCGTGCTGCCATCTGTGTATGATACAGCAAGAACCAATGGTGTTACCAAGCCGCCAATATTTTCAAAATCTATAAAATATAGTTCGTGCCCATATTTGAGGAGTTCCTTTTCCCAGTCTTTGAGCCCTTTTAACGTGCCTTCATATTTATCTTTTTGTTTGTTTGTTACGATGAAGTCGTCATTTTCATTATAGAAGTCGAGCAACTCAGGAAACTTATCTGTACGCACAGGTATGCTGGCCTGCTGGTTTCGCATTTCACCGATGTAAGTGCGTTCTTTGTGAGATTTTGCCCGCGTCAGCGGGTTTTCAACCTCGGGGTCTTGAGTGCTGATACGTGCATGAGTGATGCCTTTAAGAGCAACATCTACATGGTCTGTAGTATAGAACCAACCCCGCCAAAACCAGTCTAGATCTTGTGCAGAGGCATCTTCCATAGTGCGGAAAAAGTCAGCGGGGTAGGGCCGCTTGAAGGCCCAGCGCCGTGCATACTCTCTGAACGCAAAATCAAATAACTCTCGGCCCATTATAGTTTCTCTTAGTACGCTAAGTGCGACAGTTGGTTTGGTGTAGGAATTTTGAAAATGCCCAATGATGCTGTCGGCTTGCGTCATGATTGGTGTTTGGTTTGGTGAGGTCATATATGGAATGGCAGCTTTTGGCTGGCCAAACCATGAGGGATAGTTTTCTTCCCATTCACGTTCAGCATTTGTTTGAAGAAAACTGTTTAAACCTTCATCCATCCACGACCAGTTACGTTCATCAGAATTGATGACCATTGGAAAGAAGATATGGCCAATTTCATGTATTACGATGGTAATGAGACTGTATTTGGCATTCTTGGTATAGGTTCGGGTTTCTTCGCCGTTCTCGCTTTTTTCGATCACTGGGCGCGGGCCATTTGAAGTGATCATGGGGTACTCCATACCGCCACCAATTGGGCCCATGACTGACCAAGCTGTTGGATAGGGATACTCGATAGCATAACGGCCGTAGGTTTCAAGTGTATGGGCAATGGCTTGTGTGGAGTATTTGTCCCACAGGGGCATGCCTTCGTCGGGGTAGAGTGATTGAGCCATAACGGTTCGACCACTGTCAGCCATTTTTACTCCCCAGGCATCCCACACGAATTTTCGCGAGGAGGCAAAAGCAAAATCGCGTACATTCTTCGCAGTAAAACGCCATGTTTTGGTCTCATTAGTCCCTTCTTTTTCATTCTCAAGTGCTTCGCCTTGAGTAACAATAAAGACAGGGCGGTCAGCTGTTTTGGCTTCTTCAAGCCGCGTTCGCTGTTCTTTTGATAGAATATCTCGTGCGTTTTGTAGTTCGCCGGTTGAGCCTACTATATGATCTGCGGGAACTGTGATTTCTACATCATAGTCGCCAAATTCGAGGGTAA
>CAXBKT010000138.1:0-10102 GCA_963976155.1 uncultured Kordiimonadaceae bacterium
CTCACGCCCGTACCATTTGGCATAAGTATCGGCGTCACGGAGGCGAAAGTCCGCGGATAGGTCAATGATTTTTACTTCAGATTTAATATTGTCAGCTTGATCGCCAATCGTTTCAACGATGATTTCATCTAGCAAGCTATGCCCCGTAGCGTGGAGAAGGCCTTTGATAACTTCCTGGCTAGTGGCATGGGGAAGCGCGCAGAAAACAACATCTAACTCAATCGCTGGCCACTCTACGTCGCTAAGAGCAATAAGGTCTGGCAGATCATAACCAACAAGGTGCGGAAATACCTCAGAGAGCGGCAAGCCTGCTTTTCGTTCAGCTGTCAGAAGCACAATTTCAACATAAGGGTGCGCAACAAGAAGTCGGACCAAGTCGGCCCCTGTATAGCCACTTGCACCCAAGATACCGATTTTGATTTTTTTCTCTACTGACATCTGCTGATTTCTTTCACTACATCGAATTGAGGAGGTTGATACCTGTTATATTAAAAGGCGCAGCTATTTTGCCAAATAGCTGCGCCTAAGTCATTGAATATCACATATAAAGCGACAAATTAAATGTCAGGTGGCAGCTCTGCTATTGCTTCTTCTAACTCGAGGAAGGTTGGCATCAGGTGGCTCGGCACGTTTCGTCGGCCAATTTCCACTGCAATTTGAGGAGCATTACCTTGTAGGTGCGCAACTAAAACAAATTTCACAATGGGCATAAAACGGCCCTCTTCCACTAAAATCTGATTAAAACGCCCTGCAATTGGAGCCACTACCAAGTAAGATAAGAAAATGCCAAGAAATGTCCCAACGAGTGCACCACCAATCATTCCACCGAGAACCTCAACAGGCTCAGCAATAGCACTCATGGTTTTTACAATACCAAGTACGGCAGCTACGATACCAATCGCAGGCAGGCCATCTGCCATGGTTTGAAGCGCGTGCTGGGGTTCATGCTCTTCTTCATGATGCTTTTCCAGATCAGAATTCATAGCGTCTTCCATCTGATTTGGATCATCGAAGTTCATGGTCAGCATGCGGATGTAATCACAAATAAATTCAACAACGTGGTGGTCTTCTGCTACACGCGGAAACTGCTGGAATATTTTCGAATCTTCTGGGTTTTCTATATGGGCCTCGATCGCAACGACACCCTTAGTCCTGATGGTTTTGATAAGAAGAAACATCAAGCATAGAAGGTCTTTATAATCATCCGCCTTCCAGTGTGGACCCTTCATGGCTTTACCAAAGCCTTTAGCTGCGCCACCTAGTACGCCGCCAGAGTTGCCGCTAATGAAGGCACCAAGAGCGCCACCAAAAATCATCATAAGCTCAAAAGGAAGTGCTTTGAGAATAAGAGAGAATTTACCACCGGCCAGCGAGAAACCGCCAAACACCATGACAAATACAATGATTAACCCGATTATAAAAAACATATAATTTTATGCCTGAACCATAATGTACTGTTACGCTATCTTACAGCTCATTGAGTTTCAATCAATAGCCTTAAAACTATATTAATGCCGCTATGTTGCTGTAACTGCTTGAATATTGGTATTACTATCGGTAGTTGGGCGCCTTAATCGCTGTATTTAACTGAACAACCGTATGGTTTAGTTGACCGCATCGTTACTGGCTTTCCGGACTGAATTTCTTTCCAAGCTTCTAAAAGGTGGTTTCTTGCGCCGTCTATAGTTGTGGCACGGGCAGAAGGCTTGTCATCGATAGCCCCCATATATTCCAGGTTACCTTCTTTGTTTATTAAAAACATTTGCGGCGTAGTTCGTGCGTTATACATTTTACCGATTTTGCCTGTTGGGTCCAAAACAACATAATCGGTGTAAGAACCTCGACTAGCAGTTAATTCATCAGCTTTTTCAGCAGAAACATATCCCTGTAAGCCTTCCGCTGACGAAATGATAGAGATCCAAACCACGCCCTCTTTAGTTAACTCACTCTGAGTTCGCTGCATATTGCCAGTATTGTAGTGTTTTTTCACATAAGGACATTCATGGTTTGTCCATTCGAGAACAACATTCTTACCTCTAAGCCCTGCAAGAGATATAGTTTCTCCCGCCGTTGTAATACCGGTGAAATCAGGCGCAGGCTTTTCTGGTACAGGCAAAGCATTGGCGCTCAAGCTGCCAGTGATACATAGGATGATTGAATACAGTTTGAGGTAGCGCATTTTAGCCTCCTATGAGTTGTTGGATAAATACTCAATTACAATGTCTTTTGTTAATACCTCAGGTAGAACTTTGGGTGTTTTGCTACCTGCTGGGAAGTAAAGGTATAAAGGCACACCTGCCCTACCATATTTACTAAGGATTTGCGCAATTTCAGCATTCCTGTTGGTCCAGTCACCCTTCATAACTTTAATATCATTGTCAGCCATAAAAGTTTGAACTTCATCAGTGAACAAAGCCACTTGCTCATTAACTTTACAGGTGATGCACCACTCCGCAGTGAAGTATGCAAACACTGCTCTTCCGGAGGATAGTTCACTCTCTAGTGCTATTTGTGAGTAATTAAGCTGGCCTTCATTAGTGACTGAGCCTTCTGTATTAGGCATAGTCTTCGATACAGATACGGCCAGAATAATTGCTGCAATTAGGGCAACAATAGCAATTCCTCTTCCCACTACGTGGGATGTTTGTTGATAAAGCCAAACCCCGAAACTCAAGGTAATAGCACTAACAACCATAAATAAGGCGGCTTGGCTCCCTGCTTGAAGGTCATAAACATATAGAAGCCAAGCGGCTGTTAACAGCATTGGGAATGCAAGCCCTTGCTTTACTTTCTCCATCCAAGCGCCGGGCCTGGGCATTAAACGCGCCAGCGTATCGCTATAAGATAAGGCAAGGAATGGAAGTGCTAGGCCAAAAGCAAGCATGGAAAAAATAAAGAGTATCACCAAAAGTGGCTGCGTTAGGGCGTAACCAATCGCCGGGGCCATAAAGGGTGCTGTGCAAGGCGTTGCAACAAGTGTTGCAAGCACTCCTTTTGCAAACGAACCACTCGCGCCCTCTTTCAGAGTAAAAGACTGGCCAGCACCCTCAACCCCTGTATTAAGATAAAATACACCCGCCAACGAAAGAGACACCAACACCATCAACAGTATCAAGAAACCGATAAAGAGAGGTTCTTGCAACTGAAATCCCCAGCCAATAGCCGCACCACCTGCTTTTAGGGCCACAAGAACGCCAACAATGGCCATAAAGCTTACCCATATACCAAAGGTGTAAGCCCAACCTTCATTACGCCGGCTACGTTGGCTTTTATAGTTGGCTGAGATTAATGCAAATGCCTTCAGTGAGAGTACAGGGAAGACACACGGCATCAAATTAAGAATTAGTCCGCCAATTAAAGCGAATATAGCAGCTTGCCATATGGGCATGGATAACGGAACAGGGTCCAGCATGCTTTCTCGGACATTGAGTGTCAAATTAGGTTCGAGCTCATATGACTGGGTTGTTCCATCGTCGAATGCTAGCTTAAGCAAGCCACGAGTTGTTTCTGGGGATAGCATTCCCTCAGACCGCGCAAACTTTAACTTTAGCCCGAAAGTATCCCATTCCCATTGCTGATCATCTGAATAGGTAAGCACCCCATCAGCTTCAGGGAAAAAATATGCAGATTGAATTGAAGGTACATCTAATTTATCAGCAAAAATGAGTAACTCACTATCACTATTAGATATAGTTATATTTGAATCCCAGTAAGAAGGCTCAGCTAACTGCGTGCGAGCTTGAGAAAATATAAGCGTATTATTCGAAGTAATAGTCTCATTAGAGACAGGTAAAGTGAGTTGCCAAGTGTCAGTTTGAGGTACGCACTCAATGTCACACACAAGCCATTCAGCTTCAACATTTAGGGATGCTGTTTCTAAGCTAGAATATGCTTCCTCAATTACTAGGGGGAATAGTAGCGTTGACCCCGCGTGATACCCATAATTCATCAAGGGTCCAACCGGGAGAGGTTCCGGTAGCGCATATAAGGGGTTACCAACTGTGATGCCCTCTGCACCAGCCCATATAAAATAAGGCGCAGCGCCACTGTCGCCAGGATTTTTCCAATAAGTGTGCCATCCGGCTTTGGGTTCTAACCTTACTGCAAGCCAATTTGTTTGGCCTGGTTCGAGCTTGTTATGTTCAAGGTAAACTTGATAACTACTGTGGCTTAGCTCGCCTTTTAACAGCGCCGTTGTTGCGCTCAACGGATAGGAGATCATTGTGATTAAAAGGTAGAGAAAGAAACCTATATATTTCATGTGCGTCTTAAAGCCTCGAGAACAATCTTATTGGCAAAGATATAGCATGTAGAATTAAAGCTGCATCTCACTAATGTGTCATTAGCCTTACTTTAAACTTTTCAACCATGCTATAATATCTGCTCTGTCACTAAGTCGCCCTAGACTGAGGAATGCGGCATGAGACCCTTGATCAAACTTCTTACTTTCAAATATAAAGGCGTTAAGCTGCTCAGAATCCCACGTTCCCTTACGTCTAATGAGCCGCTGCGTATAATCAAATCCGGGGGCAGACGCTATGTTCCTACCATATACACCCATTAAATTAGGACCTATACTATGTTTGCCATTGCTCGCTAACGAATGGCATGCGAGACACCGCTCTGCCAGTTTGGCGCCATTACTTGCATCACCATCATCTATGTTTGAGCTAATATCGTCGCTACTAAAAGAGCTAGGGGCTAGTGATGACGCATATTTCAAGTATGCGATTAGGTCTTCGCGAGCATGGGGGCTAAGTAGCCCCCTATACGGCATACTTGTACCTTCAATTGCATGTCTTGGCTTGGTAATGAATTTATCAAGTTCTCTTTCAGTCCACACTCCAGCCTTACCTTTTAAGGCTTCACTGTAGTCAAAATCTGGCTGACCAGCGACCTTTCGCCCAATAATACCGTACAAATGAGGCCCCATCCGAATGGGTGCTCCTGGGTCTAGGGTATGACAGTTCACACAGTAACCGAATGCTTTTTTTCCAGCTTTCAACTGACGTTCAGATGGTGCTGATGAAGCAAAGGCACCATACTCTACAACGATAAACAGTGATAAAATTATGGTAATTGATCTGAACATAATTCTAGCTTTATACGCACTATGTAAACTGGTAGCAAAACTTAAACATGTTAAACCTGATTTCCATCAATCACTATGTTGCTGTAAACATAGTTACAGGGCAATTTTGGAGTAACTCTCGCGCTCAATGTCTACAGCTTCAACAGTGAGGGATGAGACAGAAACCCCAATAGCAGACAAAGCTTCAGCTATCATCGCTGTAAGCGCTTTTTTAATTTCAGGGCTGCGGCCTGAGAGAAGTTTCACAATCACATGAAGAAACGGTTTAGCCCTGCCTGCAATAAGGCTTTTGCGACATGGGTATGCTCGCACTTTGATATCATTCTCAGTGAACTGACCTGATTTCGTTGCTGCTTCATGGCACGCCATCATCAACGCATCAACGGAGTGTTTTTTTTCTACAGAATCTGAATATTCAATTATTAGATGGGGCATAAAGTTATATCCAATTACGAGCTAGACTATAGGGGCTAATTAACTGAAATTGATGTGAATGGTAGTTTACAAACCCGACATCAAAAAGCGAGAAACTTTTAGAGCGGTAAGGCCATAAAAGAATTTGTTTGAACTTTGCTGAATTGGTGGCACATACGATCGCAGAATATTTATACACAGGATTAAGTAAATGGCAGTTCTTGATATCATCTATGGCCCATCACCCATTTTTAGACAAAAAGCAGATACATTTGTAAGTATTGATCAAGAATCGGTTAAGCTTGCCGAAGATATGCTTGAGACTATGTATGAGTACCGAGGTATTGGTATAGCGGCGAATATGATTGGTGTGTGTAAGCGAGTTATAGTTCTAGACTTGCAGCAAGAAGGCGTAAAAATGCCTTATGTGCTTTTCAATCCTGAGATCACCTGGAAGTCAGAAGAAACTTCGAAAAACGAAGAGGCTTCCTTAAGTTTTCCAGGAATATCCGCTGAAATAACGCGCCCCACTAGCATCAAGGTTTCGTATCTTGATAAAAAAGGTGAACATCATGAGCTTGAAGCAAATGATTGGTTTGCGACAGTTATCCAGCATGAGATGGATTATCTTGATGGCAAAACATACTTGGACCGTCTGTCTAAAATCAAGCGTGATCGCCTGCTGAAGAAGATGCTGAAAATGATGAAGCATAATCATCACTCAAGTTGCGGCGACCCAAGTTGCGGGCACGACCATCACTGATAAGAGTTTAATTAACTGGGGGTATGACCTTAATTTCCCAGCGGCTTTAAAGTTCAGTAGCCTTTACGACAAAAAAGGCCACCCGTATGGGTGGCCTTTTCTAACTCGATACAGCTTTCGCTCCCTACTCCGAACAGAAACTTGCAACAACAAACTCTGAACAAATACTCGAGACAAAAACTTCCGATAAATCTTAACGCTTGGAGAACTGGAAAGAACGACGAGCTTTTGCTTTACCGTATTTCTTACGTTCCACAACCCGGCTATCACGCGTTAGGAAGCCAGCAGCTTTCAATGCAGCACGCAGTTCTGGCTCAGCCAGCTGGATTGCTTTTGAAATGCCGTGCTTTACCGCACCAGCCTGACCAGAAAGACCGCCACCTTTTACAGTTGCGATAACATCATACTGGTTTTCACGGCCAGATACTTGGAATGGCTGGTTAACAACCAAACGAAGTGTTGGGCGTGCGAAGTATGTTTCTTGATCACGGTTGTTTACTGTAATTTTGCCTGAGCCTGGTTTAATCCAAACGCGCGCAACAGCGTCTTTACGCTTACCAGTTGCATATGTGCGGCCTTGCGCATCAACAACAGGCTTACGCTCTTCTGTAGCTTCCGCTGCAACAGCAGCTTCGCCAGTGATTTCTTTAAGATCCTGAAGGTCGGCCATGCTTACCTCTTGTTCTTTTTGTTAAGTGCAGCAACGTCGAACACAACAGGCTCTTGTGCAGCATGTGGGTGCTCAGTACCCGCGTAAACACGGAGGTTGCGCATTTGTTGGCGACCAAGCGGACCCTTAGGGATCATGCGCTCAATAGCTTTTTCTACAACGCGCTCAGGGAAACGTCCGTCAAGGATCTCACCTGCAGTAGCAGATTTGATACCACCTGGGTGACCAGTGTGACGGTAGTAAACTTTGTCAGAGCGTTTCTTGCCTGTAAGTTTTACTTTTTCAGCGTTGATAACGATTACATTGTCACCACAATCCATGTGAGGTGTATATGTAGGTTTGTGTTTGCCGCGGAGAACAACAGCAATGGCTTGTGCCATACGACCAAGAACTACGTCCTCAGCGTCGACAATAAGCCAATTCTTTTCGATCTCCGATGGTTTTGCGGAATATGTTTTCATCGCAATTTGCCTCGGTTACCGGTTTTTGGGGCCAAGACCCCTAGGACCAGTGTTAAACTCATAAACAGAATATTGGCACTAAACAGCACCTTTATCGTTGCTTGGCGCGGAATATATGGATTTCTCACCTGCTGTCAACAGCTAATTATGACGGTATATTTACAAAAGATGAATAAATACAATAGGTTAACAAAAAGGTATAATAATACCCCATAATATATCGCTACTATTTGCCCTTGGACGACCCTGCCCCATATTAATATCAAGCATATTTAATTGAAAGGGACACTGCCTTGACCAATAAACAAATCCTCTTGAAAAGTCGCCCTAAGGGATGGGTTACTACTGACAATTTTGAACTTGTTGAAAATGCAGTACCGGAACCAGCTGAAAATGAAATGGTTTTGCAGGCTATCTATATGTCCGTCGACCCCTACATGCGTGGCCGTATGAACGACGCGAAAAGCTACATTCCCCCATTCCAAATTGGCCAACCATGCCAAGCCGGTATTGTCGGGAAAGTTATCGCCTCAAATGGCGGCGCTTACCCTGAGGGTACATATCTGTCAGGCATGGGCGATTGGGCTAACTATACAGTTACGAACGGCGAAGGTTTCCAGCCTGTGCAAGCTGGGCTTGTCCCCCTTTCCTATTACCTTGGCCTTTTCGGCATGCCAGGCATGACAGCCTATGTTGGCCTCAAAGGAGTGGCTGAATTAAAAGACAACGAGCAGTTATTCGTCTCTGCAGCTTCGGGTGCCGTAGGCCAAGTGGTTGGCCAGATTGGTAAGAATATGGGTTGCCATGTAGCGGGTAGCGCAGGAAGTGATGACAAAATCGAATACCTCAAGAATGAACTCGGTTTTGATGCGGCCTTTAACTATAAAACAGAGAATCTGTTTAAAGCGATGGCTGATGCCAACCCTAACGGCATTGATGTTAACTTTGAGAATGTTGGCGGCCCTCAGCTTGAAGCCGTGATTAACAGTATGAATATGAATGGCCGGATGGCTCTTTGCGGCATGATTTCAAACTATAACGCTGGCTCGCTAGAAGACTTACCTCCTGGCCCTCGCAATATGGCAATTCTTGTTGGGCGCAGCGTCCGCATGCAGGGCTTTATTGTCTTCAATTACCCCGACCTTTGTAAAGAGTGGATACAGGTCGGGTCAGGTTGGCTGAAAGAGGGTAAGCTGAAGTACCGCGAGAGTATAGCCGAAGGCATTGAGAATGCGCCCCAAGCTTTTGTTGATATGCTGCAAGGAAAGAATTTCGGTAAACAAGTAGTTCGATTAGCCGATGATTAAACACTGATAACAGCGCACTCACTTTGGTGGGTGCGCTTCTATGAAACCTGTTTATAGACCCACTCAAGGTACTCTGGATTGCCGTGCATAATATCGGTAACGGTTATGCATGGCACCTGATAACTATGCATCTCCTTCACACGGGCAACGATTTGGTCCACGTGTGCGGTAATGGTTTTCATTACAACAGTGACTTCATTTTCAAGCTGTATGATCCCATCCCACTCATAAATCGAGCGAGTACCGGTATTGATATTGGCACAGGCGACCAAACGCTCTTTTACAAGGGTCGTGGACATATGAACGGCAACATCTTCACTCTCTGCAGTCATGTAAATTTCAACAAAATCTACACCTAGTTCTTTTTCAAGAGCTAATACTTTGGTTGTTGCTGTCTCTACGATCATGCTGCCTCTCCCTTACGTCCAAGATGCATTAAATAAATAAGTGCCGCTAGCACTAAAACTCCGCCGCCTTGATGGGCTGTCCCCCAAGTAACAGGCACCGCCTTAAGTAACATGATGATGCCTAGCGCCATCTGCAACAACAAGGTACCCAAAAGTGCATGGCTCGCTATCTTCACAGATAAAACTTCACGGCGCGCGCCCCAGAATATTGCTATTATAAGTCCAGATAGAACATAAGCCCCAACCCTGTGATCAAATTGAACGGTAATCGCGTTATCCAATAAATTGAGCCACCACGGTTCCATCATCATAAGGCCCTCGGGGACAAAACTTCCACCCATTAATGGCCAGGTATTGAATATGTGCCCGGCTTTTAACCCCGCAACCAAAGCTCCCATGAACAACTGCACTATCAGGACCAGCATTGCTGTGTGCACTAATCGCTTTAAACCACTACTAAAGCCAACAGGTTTGGGGTTCAACAGTGAGAGCGCTGTCCATAAAATTACAGCAAATAGGAAAAGAGCAAGCCCAAGATGTGCCGCCAGTCTATAATGACTTACCGCCGGCTCATTAACGAGTCCGGACATAACCATATACCAGCCTAATAAGCCCTGCAGCCCCCCTAGAAAGAATAATGTCACAAGTCTTGGTTTATATCCTTTGGGTATTCTACCTTTTACCCAGAACCAAACTAACGGAACAAAGAAGATAAGGCCAATTAAGCGACCGAGCAGACGGTGACCCCATTCCCAGTAAAATATACCCTTAAAATCATCAAGGCTCATACCGGCATTTTTTAGCTGGTATTCAGGGCTGGTTTTATAGTCGCTAAACTCTTCCTGCCACGCGGTTTCGGAAAGAGGCGGTAACACACCGGTGACGGGGTTCCAATTCACCATGGAAAGGCCGGATTCTGTTAGGCGCGTCGCGCCCCCTACTACAACCATCACAAAAATTGTAACGGCAACAATTAGAAGCCAGTAAG
>CAXBKT010000139.1:0-10026 GCA_963976155.1 uncultured Kordiimonadaceae bacterium
TTGCATTTGGTCGGCCGCATAATGGGCCGCACGAGCCGTAATCGCCATAAAGGTGAGGGATGGGTTCTGGCAGGCAACCGAGGCCATACATGAACCATCTGTCACAAATACATTTGGCGCGTCATAACACTGGTTATAACCATTAAGAACAGAGGTTTTTGGATCTGTGCCCATACGTGCTGTGCCCATCTCGTGGATTGCCATACCCGCAACATCACTTTCTTGAAAAGTTTGGATGTCTTTAAGGCCAGCTGCTTCCATCATCTCGGTCACTGTTACAAGAATGTCATCTCGCATTTTATGATCATTATCACTTAGTGTGCAGTTGATATGAGGTATTGGCATCCCCCACTTGTCTTTTTTATTGGGGTTAAGGGAAACGGTATTATGCCACTCAGGCAGCATTTCACCGTACCCTTCAAGATAAAGCGTCCAAGGGCCAGGGGTGCGAATGCTGTTTTTATAGTCTTCTCCTAGGCCAGGTTTGCTGGTTGTGGAACGCCAGCCCTGACGGAAGGTGCCCCCTTGAAAAGCATAACCACGAAGGAAACCGGCATCTTGACTACGCAGGTTTTTAAACCGGGGCATATATATGCCGGTTGGTCGCCGACCATAATAATAGCTGTCTTCGAAGCCTTTAATACGGGCTTGTGCACCAATAATTGAAGTGTGGTCCATTAGATAGTGGCCTAGGGCACCGCTTGAGTTAGCGAAACCGTTTTGGAAGGTTTCACTAGTACTGTTGAGCATTAAGTGCGTTGTGCCTATTGTCGAAGCACACAAGAAAATAACCCGTGCATGATATTCTCTGCGTTCCATTGTCAGGCGGTCAATGACTCGGACACCTGTTGCTTTTCCTGTTGTGGGGTCATAGATCACGCTGTGAACAATGCTATCAGTTAGTGTCGTCAGGTTCCCTGTTCGCTCTGCAGCGGGTAGGGTTGCACTTTGGCTTGAAAAATAAGCACCGAAGGAACATCCGCGTTGGCATTGGTTGCGTGACTGACAGCGACCACGTCCAAGGTCAAGCTGTTCTTCTGTGGGTTCCGTTAGATGTGCGCACCGGCCAATGATAAGCTTGCGGTCATCATACAGTGTTTCAAACTGTTTTTTTAGGTCTTTTTCAACACAGTTCATTTCGATGGGGGGCTGAAATTGGCTATCAGGTAGCTGTGGTAAGCCTTCGCTAGAACCACTAATGCCTGCAAAAATCTCTACATGGTCATACCACTTTTCGAGGTCTTTGTAACGAATTGGCCAATCTGATCCATAGCCATCCATGGCATTTGCTTGAAAGTCCATTTCACTCATACGATAGCTTTGACGGTGCCATAAAAGCGATTTTCCGCCTTTATGAAAACCTCTGATCCAAGTAAAAGGTTTGTCGTCGTCGGTGGTGTATGGGTGCTCATAGTCCTTAACAAAAAAATGTTTTGTTGAGTCCTTGAAGGCATAGCATTTTTTTTGGATAGGATATTCAGCGTTGGCGAGTTTGCGGTCAACCTTATCTCGGAATTTCATTTCCCAAGGGTCTAGGTTTTCACCAATATAATCTGTGCTGTGCTCTACGTCGCGGCCTCGTTCTAAGAGTAGAGTTTTGAAACCACGCTCAGTTAGTTCTTTAGCAGCCCAGCCACCTGACATGCCGGAGCCAACAACGATGGCGTCAAATTGAGGTGAGTTATCTTTTTTCATTGGTTAGCCTCCTTATAGCGCCCAAGTACGGCCAATTTCTGAAAATGGTACACAGCCTCTATAGGGACCGGGAACGGGTTCGTAGCGTAGTTCCTGTGTGGCGCCTATCTCAGAGGTGTAGTAGCCAACAGTTGTCATTTCCTTGATTTTACGGAAGAAATGATTGTGGTCGTTTTCTGAATAGGCCGCTCTATCAAAGCCTTGAAGGATAGTTAATTGTTCGGTTTTGGATGCTTTGATGAAACTGCTGCTGGTTTGTGCATGTGCCTGTTCATCAATTGCGTGCAGTCCAGATAGGACTGTTTCGCGTTCGCCAACTGTGTACCAATCAGATAACATCATATGAATAAAATGTTGCACCCCGGCAGTACTGGCTGACGGCGTGTCAGTTTCAGGAATAATGATATCAACGATGGCTGTGATGAGTTTTACTTGCTCAGTTGTAAGAAGCTTAAGTGTTTCACCGTTGTCGCTGGCGGATGCGCCGGCAAGTACAGCCGCTGCAATTGGAGCAGAGATCGCTGCGCCAGTCAAAGCGGTCAGTCGAGCGAGTATCTGGCGTCTTGAAAGGGTATCTTGATTTTGCATTTATACCTCCGCTTCAGCTTGGTCGGTGGTTTTTGCTTTACGTATGTCCGTTGCCCAAACTGCGGCAAATAGAATAACTAGGATGGCAGGGATAATCGCAACAGTTTCAAACGACTGGCTAGCAGCTTTGATGAGCACGCTATCGAGCGCTTCGCCTGATAGTGCTGAAAAAGCATCTGCACCTCCAGCAGCGTCAAGTTTTGCTTTATCATAGATACCGCCAAGCATTGGAAGTACGAAATATATAGATAATGCACCAGCCGATCCGAGTAGACCAATCATCCAAGAGCCACCACGCGGGTAACGTTCGGCTACGGATGCCAGCATGGTTGGCCACATGTAGCAGACGCCAATGCCCCAAAGTGTCGCAGCTGCAAATACGCTTATAGGTCCAGAAGCTTGACTGAGCGAGTAAAGCCCAGCGCACGCAAGAACTGATGAGACGGCCAGGAGGCCGGGGTTTGATAGGCGGTGGACAAGCGGCCCAGCAAAATGCCGCATCACGAACATGAGGCCACTAACATAAACAAGAATGAGAATGCCGCGCATACCCGCAACCTTGGAAAGGGCTACATCAACCCACTGGCCTGGGGCAAGCTCGGTTGATGCCGTCAGGAACATAAGGCCAAACCAAATAAGAAAACTTGGTCGCCGGATCACTTCTTTGAACATTTCAGGCATGGTGACGCCGGCTTGTGCGCGTTCGGTCATTGGGAAGCTAGTGCCGAGGCACATTGCAGCGAATATAATTGCAGGAATTGAGACAAGAAGAATGAGTAGTTGCCAGCTAGCACCGGCACTACCAAGGCCAACACCCAGTAAGCCACCAGCAATAATACCCGCGGGCCACCACGCATGGAGTACATTCAGACGGTGGGTTTTGTCTTCAGGGTAAAGTGCTGTTGTCATGGGATTAATAGTTGCTTCCACACAGCCCCAACCAAACCCATTAAGAAGCATGCCGAGCCAAATAGCATGATAGATATTCGTGCCTTCAAATAACGTGGCGGAGGTGGCTATCAAGCCGGAGCCACCGATGAAACCGAGCGCAGCAAGGCCTAGTATGCGTTTCATGCCAATGGTGTCTAGGAGGGGGCTTCCTGCAAAAAGTGTGATTGCAAACCCAAGGAAAGAAACTCCAAGTGCCTCCGCGATCATCTTTCCTGAATTGAGCAGGTCAATAGCATCCAGATAGTCAGCCTTAATGTCGCCTGCAATGGTTGCTCTTAGGGATGCGCTCATGCCTGCTGTGAAAAGTGCTATAAGCCCAATCCAAAATAGCTTGCGGCGGTTATAATCGTCTGTTTGCATTTTAAATCCTCCCCGATTTAGTGGCCCACGTTTATTACTATGATGTTGCCTGTGTGAAATCATCAAAGGCGTATTCAGCTGGTCGGATGATATGATTTTTGACGAATTTAGCCCCTTCACGAGCACCATCTTCTGGATGTTTGAGACAGCACTCCCATTCTACAACCGCCCAGCCATCAAAATCATATTGGGTTAGTTTGCTGAAGATTGCTTTGAAATCGATCTGCCCATCCCCGAGGGACCGAAAGCGTCCGGGCCGCTCCATCCAATTTTGGTAACCGCCATAAAGCCCGCTGCGGCCATTTGGATTAAACTCCGCATCCTTTACGTGGAATGCCTTGATACGGTCATGGTAGATATCGATGAAGTCCAGATAGTTTATTTGTTGTAGGTGCAAGTGGCTCGGGTCATACAAAATATTGGCGCGCGGGTGGCCGTTAACTTGGTCAAGAAACCTCTCAAACGTAATGCCATCAAACAGATCCTCACCTGGATGGAGTTCGTAGCAGACATCCACACCTGCTTCGTCGAATGCGTTGAGGATAGGTTTCCAGCGCTTCGCAAGTTCAGTGAAAGCATCGTCTATGAAGTTAGTGGGACGTTGAGGCCAAGGGTAAACTGTATGCCATGCTAGTGCACCAGAGAAAGTTGCGTGCCCGTTTAGGTCAAGTCGTGCACTGGCTTTCGCGGCGAGCAATAATTGGTTTTTTGCCCATTCAGCTGTTTCATGTGGACGCCCTTTTAATTCGGTCGACGCAAAAGCAGAGAAAAGATCCGTATAAACAGGGTGGCAGGCTACTAGTTGACCTTGAAGATGAGTCGAAAGTTCTGTAATTTGAACACCTAAGTTGTTGCAAATGCCCTTAACTTCGTCGCAATAGTCTTGACTGCTTGCCGCGAGTTCCAGATTAAATATTTCTCTATTTGAAGTCGGGATTTGGATGCCTTTGTACCCAAGTTCTGCTGCCCAGCGAGCCATGGTTTCAAGTCCATTGAAAGGTGGTTCTTTGCCTATAAACTGGGCGAGGAAAATAGCTGGTCCCATAATCTGCTTCACGTAGATATCCCTGATTTATTTTGGATTGGAAAAGCTGGAAACAGCTGTCCATTTTATATTTGATTTATTGTTCTCGACGGTGGCTTCAACAAAAGCCATGGCCCGGGCACCGGTCGTGAGGCTTATACTTTCAAAACTGTGTGATTTTTCTGGCCAAGATTTCACTGCGGTTATGAAGTCCGCGTATATATTTGCAAAGGCTTCAATATAGCCTTCTGGGTGGCCGGAAGGCGTGCGGCAGGCTGCGCGTGCTTCATCGCATAGGTAGGCGTTGTCTGCCCCCGCGCGTTGAATTGAAATGGGTTTATTGGGGCGCATAATTTTTAGACTGTTTGGTTCCAACTGTCGCCACTCAATGCCTCCAGCTTCACCGTATATGCGGACACTAAAACCATTTTCTTCACCAGCGCATATTTGGCTAGCGATTAGTGTGCCGCGCGCGCCGTTGGATGTGCGGAAAAGTACAGCGGCATCGTCATCAAGGCTTCTGCCCTGTACGAAAGTGCTTACATCGGAGCAAACTTCGGTGATGCGCTGACCTGTTATATATTCTACGAGTGTACTAGCGTGCGTGCCAATATCCAATAAGCATCCTGCGATGCCGGAGGTCGCCGGATTTGTACGCCATTCAGCTTGTTTGTTATTGGCAGTTTCCTCGCTGCCAGACAGCCAGCCTTGGGGGTACTCAACAATAATGCGCCTAAGAGCGCCTATACTATTATTTCCAATGAGATGCTTTGCTTGGCGAACCATTGGATAGCCAAGGTAGGTATGAGTTAGGCCATAAAGAAGACTGGTTTTTTCCGTTGTTTGGTGAAGGGTAAGAGCTTCTGCATAGTTAAGCCCCAGAGGCTTGTCGCATAACACGTGAAACCCGTGTTCTAGGGCTGAAATGGCCATAGGCACATGCAAATGATTTGGGGTTGCAATAACGACAAATTGCATGCGCTGAGCCTCAGGCAGCTTAGCTTCTTCGGCAAACATGTCTTCGTAGGATGGATAAAGGCGGTCACGGGTTAAGCCAAGAGAAGCGCCTGTACGTAAAGTGTTGGCATGGTCTCGGCTGAAAGCGGCGCATACAAGTTCTGTCATGCCGTCTAAGCGTGCGGAAAGGCGGTGGATTGCTCCGATGAAGGCACCTTCGCCGCCGCCGATCATTCCGTAACGGATAGGCGCGTGTATTTGGTTCGTTGGCAAAATTTTGTCCTGAGTAGTTTACGTGTGGCACAATATAATACGCAAGACTGTAACCGGTTACATTTTGTAATGCAAGGGCTTGATCATGGGCTGCATAACCTGCTACAGAATAAGCAGTATAGGCACGCGGTTGACCAAATTTTGGCCGTAATGAATGAACTTCTGACGCTAGGGTTTGAATGTGACAACCATTCGTGATGTTTCCAAGGTGGCCGGCGTATCGGTAGCAACTGTTTCTCGGGCTATGACACGGCCTGAAAAGGTATCCGAGAAAACGAGAAAAAAGGTATTGGCTGCGGTTGCTGAAACCAATTACAAGCCCGACGTTTTGGCTCGGAATTTTACCACGCGAAAATCGCGTACGATCGTGGTGTTGGTGCCCGATATTTCTAACCCCTTTTTTTCCCGTGTTATTCGCGGCATCGAGCATGCTGCACAGCGGGTTGGGTATTCTGTATTACTGGGTGACACGCGTGGGGATCCTGCAATTGAAGATTCGTATGCAAGTATGGTAGAGGCGCGATTAGCGGATGGTATTATCCAGTTGAATGGCCGTTTGCCCTTTGATGGGGTTGAGGAAAAAACTGTGCCGCTTGTGAATGCATGTGACTGTGTGGAGCGGGATGATATTCCCACAATTGCACTTGAAAATGCGAAGGCAGCAAAAGCGATGACCCAGCACTTGTTGTCATTGGGGCATAAGCGCATAGCCGTGGTTAAAGGGCCAAACACCAGTAGCTTGACGAAAGAACGGTTGCGGGGTTATGCCGAGGCACTCGCAGACGCTGGTGTTGAACTTGACAATAGCTTGATCGCAGGCGGCGACTTTTCGGCAGCATCTGGCGGGAGTGCGGCAACACATCTTTTATCACTTCAACAGAAGCCAACGGCCATTTTTTGTTTCAATGATGAGATGGCAATGGGTGTTTTGCATTATGCGAAACAGCTTGGTTTTTCTGTCCCAGATGACGTATCTGTTGTCGGCTTTGATGATATTCAATTCGCGCAATATTGCGATCCGCCACTGACCACTATTAGGCAACCAGCAGAGAACTTTGGCTCAAAAGCTATGACCATATTGCTTGGTATGTTGCAGGGGGAAGAACCCGCTGCAATGCGTCAATATTTGCCCTATGAAGTCGTTATCAGGCAAAGCTCAGGGCCTGCTAAAACATAAACTTTTGCAGATCAAGTTAAGGTCTGCCTAGCGTGATGCTGCTATAAGTTGGTTCTTTTTTTCAATAAGGGCAGGCACATGTGACAAGGATGCAAGCATAAGGCGGATTGTATCCGTTAAAGAGGCTTGCTCGACTTTCCCTTTATGAGCGTCAGAAAGCTGTGCCAGCTTATCCTGATTGACCACATACAATCCTTTGATAAGCGTTGCACTTTTGTCATTGAAAACAATGTCCAAATTTACGGGTTCAAGCAGGCCGATTTCATGCAGAATCGTTGGGTCTTGGTCGGTACCTGGTAGCGATTTATTTGACCCAATAATTTGATCCCGGTTTAGACCTGATAGGTTTTCACCGTTTGCTAACCCTAAGAGGGCAACGCAACTAAAGGCGCCAGTGTCTGCACAGCGCTTGAAAAATAAGGGAACATTTCGGGCTAAATTAGGAACGTTTGTCAGCGAAATGGGAACATAGATGTCCGAGGATGATTTTTCCAGATCCAAGAGCGGGCTGCCGCAGATGCTGTTGATCAAAGCGCGGTTGGTAGGCAACAGTGATGGGACCTTGGCTTTCCGCTCTTGCACCTTTGAAAGGTGCTCGTCAGCGAGGGCGTTTCGGGTGGGTGTATTTTCCAAATGGCAAGGTTCAACCCCATAGTCCATACCGTTCAGGATATATTGGTAACTGGCGGCAGGGAAAAGGTCGTGGGGGCTTAGGAAGCCGTTATTGGACGGAGACTGGTAACGCCACAATGTCAGAAGGTCTTTCAGACTCTCTGGTATGCTTTCTTCCTTGCGGTTATCGAGCCAAAAGGCGCTGTCGGTCCGTTTACTTAGGACATAATGCAGTTTCAAAAAATCAATGATACGACCCCAACGGAATGTGAAAACCTCATTATAGTTTTTTGCCACCACATCCATTGCTTCCCGCGAAGCTGGTAGATGCAGGCTTATAGTGTTGGCGGCCATTTCGACCATCACCAGTGCCGATGCTTCAAGGGGTTCGAGAAAGCCTGACGACATGCCTACAGCTACACAGTTATTGACCCAAAATTTTTCACGGTGTCCAGGGCGTATGTTTAATTCACGAAATTTGAGGCAATCTGCATCATCTACATCTGGGCGCAGATAGTTTCTCAGTTCTTCTTCGGCTTTTTCGCGACTGATATGATCTGATGAAAAAACATAGCCAACACCGCGCCGTGATGGGAGGCCTATGTCCCATATCCAGCCTGCAGACTGCGCAGTAGACAGGGTTGCGGATTCAATGTCAGCGCTTGGGTCACGGTAAGGCACCTGCACCGCAAGGGCCTTGTCGATGAAAAGCACGTCTTTTTTGCAGATGAAAGGTACTTGATAGTGCTTGCCAATCAGAAGCGCCGCCATGCCGCTGCAATCAACGAACAAGTCTCCTTCAAGGGCACCAGCCTGTTCGGTGGATAATGAAATTATGTCCCCATTCTCCGCACAGTTAACACCTGAAACATCGGCTAATATGTGTCTTACACCCAGCTTTTCTGTGCAATGTCTTGTCAGAAGCTGCGTGAATTTCCCCGCATTTAAATGGTAGCCATGGTTTTCAACGGAGGCATATTCGGGGGATTGTGCTTGCTTTGGGGCGAGCTTCTTGTCGCATAATTCAGCTTGTATACCAACTGCATGCGCAAAGGACGTACTGCTATGTTTTTCACGCCAGCGTGAGGCTAGGTTTGTTTGTTCAAACCCTTGTGGCAATGAAAAGGGATGATAGTAGCTATCGTCTTTCTTACCGGTCACCCAGCCTTTGAATTTAGAGGCTTGCTTAAAAGAGGCATCACAGTTTTTGATGAAATCTTTTTCGGAAATACCTAGTTTTTTGAGGGTGTCGACCATGGTTGGCCAAGTGCCTTCACCGACACCGATAATACCAATTTTTTCAGATTCAACGAGTGTAACCTGGACCGGTGCGTGCTCGCCTTGACAGTGTCTGGCGGCAAGTAACCCTGCGGTAATCCAGCCAGCAGCGCCGCCACCAACTACAACAATAGACTTTGTCATTTTATCAACGCTCCTGCTGCTGGCTTGTGTTTACGGTTGAATGGGGGCTGATTTGTATTTTTCGTACATTTCCTGCGCTACAGAAATTGGGTCTGCAAAAGGAACAGCTTCTGAAACGCCTGAGGCATTTATCCAACGTTCCTCCCATTTTCGCATGTCGGCCTTTCTCTCAGAGAGCGGGCGCTCGGAGTATGCTTCCTTATGGAAAGCTTGCCACCTTGAGGCGTAATAATCTCTGATAAGACCACTCCATATACGGCCAGCATAGTCATTGATTGGCTCACCACCCCATGTGGTGATCAGTTTTCTGGCATTCGCTTCATAATAGTCTTTATCTTCTGGAGTATCACCCCATTTACGGGCAAATGTGAGCCAGTCTTCCAAATTTCTGTTGGGATGGGATAGAAGTAGCCGGTCCATAGTAAGCAGGATGTTTATAATTTCATCGAGGTTTGCGGTTTGACCTTGCTCTTTCGCTGCAAGAAAGTTCAATAGCTTCTGGTCAACAACAAGCCCAAGATATTGAGTTACCATTTCGATAGCATCATAGGTGTAAAACGGGTTATTTTTCAGAGATTGGCCATCTTTGAGAAAAGCATCTACGGCGATTCCAAACTCGGTTGAATGGTGAACTGTTGCATGGTCCTCGACACCTTCTGGTTTGTTATAGGGACGGAACTGATAACGGTGCATTGGGTGATCCGTAAAGGTTCCAAATGCTGATTTATTTAGTAAATCATAGGCCTCTTTGATGCTGGCCGGGTAACTGCCATATCGTTGCAGGCTATATTTTTGTACCCAGTCATCCAGATCAATCTTTTCACGGGTCCAGGCAACGTCAGATAAAAGCTCATAGATTATTTCGTTATTCTCAATGCCCTCTGGCGCGAAACCAAAACCAACAAGGTTTCGCTTGTTAGGGTAGTTCAAAGCCTCAGACGGAATGGAAGCATACATGTCTAAGATA
>CAXBKT010000140.1:0-9880 GCA_963976155.1 uncultured Kordiimonadaceae bacterium
TCCGGGACAACGTCGCGGGTTTAGCTGCATCAATTTCTGTATATTTGATGTGTGCCGTCATGCCGAAAGGCGCGTCTTTCAATACACGGAACGGCGCAAAGTCTGTTGCTTCCAGTTCTTCAATCGTGGCATCGACAACCGGTAAGTCATAGTGGCTATCAACCGTTGCGCGACCGTGCCCTGGCATATGTTTTACAACTGGCAACACACCGCTAGCCTGTAAAGCATCACAAACTATCCGGCCCAGCGCGGATACCAAGCTTGGGTCAGCAGAAAAGGCCCGATCACCAATGGCTTGGCTAGTTGTTTCCGTGGCTACATCCAAAAGCGGTAGGCAATTCACATTGATACCGACCCTACGCAAATCATCCGCCAATAGGCGACAGTTAAGCCTTAGCGCACTTGCCGCCAGCGTGGGGTCTTTCAAGGCCATTTCACCGAACAGCCCCATTGGCGGATACTTCCGCCATTCAGGCTCAGCCATACGTTGAACGCGCCCGCCTTCTTGGTCAATCAAGATAGGAACTTTATGGCGGCCAACAGCCTTACGCATCTCAGATGTAAGAGCGGCTACTTGTTCTCGGCTTTCAATATTGCGTGAAAAAAGAATAAAGCCAGAAGGCTTTATTTCTTTAAAAAACGTCTTTTCCTTGCCGGTAAGAGACAGGCCCTCACACCCAAAAATAACGGGTTTCATCTATTGTCCCTTATGGGTTCACGACAATGCATGCTTGCTGCCCTGCACGAAGTGCAAGACATGCCTGATCGGCTTCTGCTCGCGTTTCAAGCGGACCTACACGCAAGCGATATAGGGTCCGACTACCAGACTGAACAGCTTCATAACTTGGTGACTTGCCACTAAGATGTGCTGCAAACTTCCCTTTAACCGAGCGCCAAGCCCGGCCTGCAGATTCCTCAGAACCGTAAGCCCCAAGCTGAATCCGGTAAACTTTCGCATCGCCCACTGGCTCAGGTTTAGTCACAGGTGCCTCAACCGATTTTTCTACAACAGGCTTTGTTTCAGCAGGCATGGGCTTAGTCAGTTCAGGTGAAGTTTCCGCGCTCGCAATTACTTGAGCAATAGCATCTTCAACTTCATTTGACTTTTCTAGCGGCGGGTCATTGGGTAGCTCAGCAAGCGGTTCTTCTGGTTGTGCACCTAATTGCACATCGCTCCGATGTCCGGCTCCATCAACCTGATTGAAAACCTCTTTATCCTGATGCGCCACTTGCATACCGCCAACTTCATTCGGGCGTTCCCGAACAGGTTCCAGCGGCGCAGCAACGTGACGAGGTGCAATAGGGTCAGCCCCATCATAGAGATAAAGTATAACCGCAATGAAGAGACCAATCACACCAATAGCCGCACCTGATGTAATGATTAACTTACGGCGTCTTGCTGCCGCTTCAATCGCTTCATCTTCCCCCTCAGGGATGGGCTGCAACCACGGCGGAATATCTTTACCCGCCGTCAAGTCTGCTTGATCTTCATTCGTCATTTAACGCATTTCCTCCAGAGGCGTCACCCCGAGGACCTCAAGGCCACTCGCGATCACTAGCGCAACACTTCTAATCAAAGCAACACGTGCCTTGGTTAGCTGCTCTTCTCCCTCAATGATAAACCTCAGTGACGGATCATCATTACCCTTATTCCAAAAGGTATGAAACTCTGAGGCAAGATCATAGAGGAAAAATGCAATTCTATGTGGTTCATGTGCTTCAGCTGCACTTTCAACAAGACGCGGCCATGCTGCACACTGCTTGATCATGGCAACTTCGCTTGGGTGTGAGATTAAGGAAAAGTCAGCGGCTTCCAGCGAACCATCAGACGTGTCTAGTCCCTCAAACGCAGCGCCTGCCTTGTTAATTACTGAGCAGATACGTGCGTTTGCATACTGCACATAAAACACAGGATTATCTTTTGACTGATCCAAAACCTTAGCGAAATCAAAATCGAGCGTCGCATCATTCTTTCGAGTTAACATAATGAAACGCGTCACATCGCGGCCAACTTCTTCCACTACTTCCCGTAAGGTTACGAAGTTTCCTGAACGTTTAGACATTTTTACCGGTTCACCGTCACGCAGCAAGCGAACTAACTGGCAAATTTTTACGTCTAATTCACCATCATCAGCCAAACCTTTAATGGCAGACTGCATGCGTTTAACATACCCACTATGATCTGCACCCCAAACATCAATCATGGTCTTAAAACCACGTTTGTACTTGTCGAAGTGATAGGCTATGTCCGCGCCAAAATACGTATAGTCACCGTTCGATTTCTTTAACGCCCGATCAACATCATCACCGAAATCAGTGGCACGGAACAATGTTTGCTCACGCTCTTCCCAATCTTCAGACTTCTGCCCTTTAGGTGGCTCGAGCACACCTTCATAGATATGGCCTCTTTTGCGAAGTTCCTCGACTACTTCGTCGATCCGCCCTGAATTATGGAGCTGTTTTTCAGAGAAAAAGACGTCATGCTCAACACCAAGGGCCTTTAGGTCCTCACGGATCATAACCATCATGGCATCAGTAGCTTCATCCCTGACAGCTGAAAGCCAAATATCTTCATCAGCGTCGAGCCAAATATCACCATATTTTTGTTTAAGCGCTGCGCCCACTGGAATAAGATAATCCCCAGGATAAAGGCCTTCGGGAATATCGCCTATATCACGACCGTGTGCTTCGCAGTACCGTAAGTATGCAGAACGCGCCAGAACATCAATTTGGCCGCCTGCATCATTAATCAAATATTCTTTTGTAACGTTAAACCCTGCTTTCTGGAGCAGATTAGAAAGCGCATCGCCAAAAACAGCCCCGCGCACATGCCCTACATGCATAGGGCCAGTTGGATTTGCTGATACATATTCTACATTGATGGGTTCATTGCCCCCCATGGTACTGTTACCAAACCCTTTGCCCGCAGCTAGAATAAGCTTCAACTGAGATTGCCAAAAACCATCCGATAAGCGCAAATTAATAAAACCAGGTCCCGCAACCTCAACAGAATCAACATCAGAGTTTTTCTCAAGCGCAGGCGCAAGCAATGCTGCAACGTCACGAGGCTTCATCTTCGCCTGTTTGGAAAGAACAAGCGCGGCATTTGTAGCAATATCACCGTGTGAGGCATCTCGTGGTGGCTCAACAGCAATATTTTGAGGGTCCAAATCGGCAGGCAAAGAACCCGCAGCACTTAAAGCCGCGAGTTCAGCATCAACAATACCCCGGAAGTGGGTAAAAACATTCATAGCGTCACTCTATTTAAATCAAATAATTTCGCATGCTCTCTAAAGGCAAAGCGATCCGTCATACCGGCGATAAAGTCGGCCACGACCCGGGCGGTTTCCTCAGACTGAGGTTCGCCGGTGCGCTCATTCCATTCTGTTGGCAGGCATTCTGGCTCTGACATATACAGGTCAAACAGGTCTGTCACTACCCTCTTTGCCTTACTTGCCATACGGTTCACCAGATAATGACGGTACATACGGCTAAAGAGGAAACTTTTCAGTTCTTTCACCGCAGCTTCCATATTGCGACCAAACGCAATTACTGGCTTACCGGCATTGCGAATGTCGTCAACTGTAGAAGGATTCAATTCTTTAATACGACGATTACTTTCAACCATCATATCCGAGACCATACGGTTAATCATACGGCGACCAAGTTCATGGATCAGAATATCTCTTCGTGCAGATGGATAAGTTAACATCACCTCGTCAATCAACTGCGCGATAATTGGAAGTTCCCTCAGTTCCTCGAACTTAAAGAGCCCTGCCCGCAAACCATCGTCCATATCATGGGTACAATAAGCAATATCATCCGCAAGCGCCGCAATTTGCGCTTCTGCACTAGCATAAGTGTGTAGCATCAAATCATTTTCAGGCAAATAATCACGGAATCCGAAAGAAAGTTCTCTAGGAGGGTTTTTATGGTCGATTGCCTCATCCACAAGCGGACCATTATGCTTCGCCAAACCTTCAAGCGTTTCCCACGTCAAATTCAGGCCATTAAAAGACGCATAGTGATTCTCTAAGCGCGTTAAAATCCTGAGGGCCTGTGCATTATGATCAAACCCGTCATATTCACGCATACAGTCATTTAAAATAGATTCGCCAACATGTCCAAACGGTGGGTGCCCCAAGTCATGCGCAAGAGCCAGGGTTTCGCCCAAATCTTCATTCAAATGCATAGACCGGCAAACAGAGCGAGATATTTGAGACACCTCAAGAGAATGCGTTAGGCGCGTCCTGAAATGGTCACCCTCATGATACACAAACACCTGCGTTTTGTGCTTCAAACGGCGGAAACTAGAAGAGTGTATCACCCTATCTCTATCTCGCTGAAAACAACTACGAGATGGTGTTTCAGGCTCTGAGAACAAACGACCTCGGCTCTCCGAAGGTTTACAGGCATAGCTAGCCAGTGTGTCTTCGTATCGCGCCGGCTGATCAGTCATTCTGGTCTCCCCTATAATTAGTGTCTAGATCTTGTGGGCACAGTATCCGCCCACAAACCATTGAGCAATAGTTTACGCAACAGATTTGTCGAATTCACCTTTTTGCCCACAAAGTGAATTTGTTAATAAAACGTTAACGATAGTGTTGCGCGTTAACACTTTATTAACTACATTAAAAAAATGATCCAAAATGTGCATAAAATTAGTGTTGATAGTCCCGAGTTGCGCGCGCACTTTCAGCAAGAAATCCTCGACCATTGGCGTGACCTTAAGGGTGATAAAAAAATCCCGTGTAAACAAGGTTTTCGCCCTCAAAAATTCCCTCGGTTTCTGGCCCAGCTTGCAATTATTTCAGTCAACGAGCACGGTTCATTCTCTGATCGGCTGACAGGCGGTACAATATGTGACGTTTTAAAGCTTTCAAGCGGCCTCAAAAAGCTGACTGAGGTACCTGACCTTAAAATCAGAGAAAGCATTGACCACATGCTGCGGGAAGCCAAAGATGAAGCAGAGCCAATGTACTACACTGGTCGCTTTCTCCCTCCCGCAAGGCCGCCTGTGGATTTTTCTGTGCTAATCATACCCTTTTCCAAATTTGAAGGTGCGGATCAGCCGTGCTCATTATTACTGGCATTTGATTTCACCAAGCACGCTACAAGCAACCTTTTACGGCATCCAATAATCTAAGGTAACTTTTTTGCTTCTTCGTTTGAATTATAGATGTGCTATCCTTACATAAGGTATGTACCCCTGAAACTTGTAATGATTGAAGCACCCTGAACCATGACTGATAAAGCCCCACCTGTTTCTCTAAGCGAAAAGGCTGCTGCGCGAGTAGCTATCCTTATTGATCAGCAGGGTAACCCTGACCTAAAATTGAGACTTTCTGTCTCAGGCGGCGGGTGTAGTGGATTTCAATATGGTTTCGATTTTGATACCGAGAAAAAAACAGACGATGTTGAAGTTACAAGAAACGGTGTAACTATGCTGGTTGATTCCATGTCACTCCTATATTTGATGGGGTCCGAGGTAGACTTTGTGGAGGATTTGGTCGGTGCATCTTTTCAGGTAGTAAATCCCAACGCCTCTTCTTCATGTGGCTGTGGTTCTTCTTTCGCAGTCTAATTCTTCATCTAAATAAAGGCATCTTTCGTGAAAATTGCGACATTTAACATCAATGGCGTGAAAGCACGCTTGCCTCGCCTCCTTGAGTGGTTGGAAGAGTTCAACCCAGACGTCGCTTGCCTGCAAGAGATCAAAAGTGTCGATGAGAATTTTCCACGGCTAGAGTTTGAAGAAAAAGGTTGGCATTTAGAAACACACGGCCAAAAGGCCTTCAATGGTGTGGCCCTTATTTCTAAGCATCCAATCGAAGACATTAGACGAGGCCTCCCGGCACTTGATGGGGGTGTTGAAAACAGTGATGAACAAGCGCGTTACATAGAGGCTACAATCAAAGGTGTACGTATTGCATCGATTTACCTACCCAATGGAAACCCACGCCCCGGACCAAAGTTTGACTATAAACTTAGCTGGATGGAACGGCTCGTTACTCATGCCAAAGGCCTTCTTGAGCTTGAGCAACCAATAGTGTTAGCTGGCGATTATAATATTATCCCGGCAGATGAAGATTGCCACAATCCAGCAGCTTGGGTTGATGATGCTCTAACACAACCTGAGAGTCGTGCTCACTTTAGAGCCTTGAAAAACTTAGGGTATCTAGACGCACAGCGGCAGGTGAAACCCACAGGCAAAAAGACCACGGCATTAGAATCGACCATCTGCTTTTATCCGCACAAGCGGCTGATATTCTTAAAGACTGTCAGGTTGACCGTATTCCTCGCGGAAAAGAAAAACCAAGTGATCATACACCTGTCTGGGTCGAATTAGATATTTAACTCACACGATGGGTACCCCCTACATCGTAGTCAGCCGTATAACAAAATAGCCCTATAGTATGAACTGCTCTAGGCGTCGACGGTTTCGTAAATTTGATTTTGGCGATTATTCTGTGGCTGCCCAAGGCCATCTAAAGACGGCGTGACATATTCATCAATATTCACTATTTGATTATTGCTATCAACATGCACTGCGCGGGAAATACGTCCCGGCAAATCGTGCGCAGGTACAGATTCATATCCCATAATGATAGCAAGGTCCCCAGCAGAGAATTGATGGGCAGCAGCCCCGTTCAGGCAAATAACGCCGGAGTTTTCCTCGCCCTCAATCGCATAAGTCGTAAGTCGTTCACCGTTCGTGATATTAACGACATCAACTTCGGTATTAGGCACGATGCCAGAAGCACGCAGCAATGCCGGATCAATAGTAACCGACCCCACATAATGTAACTCAGCACCAGTAACCGTTACCCGGTGTAACTTACCGTACATAAAGCTGCGTAGTGCGCCATCAAGTATTGGTTTAGTCACTGCCTTAACCCTTCTAACATCAATGAAGCCCTAGTTGGCCTCAGTAAAAGAACACAGGCGGGATATGATATAGCAGTAACAAAACGTCAAGCAAAACACTCTTATCCCTGTGATTAGAAAGCTTACTGCCCAGCAGGTTTAACCCGGCGTATCATTTGAACTGTTGCGATACGCGTCCAGTTTTCACCACCATCTGTCGACATATCGAGTGTATATTCGCGAAGGTTCTGCCCTATAACTTTCCAAGCAAAACGCTGCATTTCAGCACCGTCACCATCAGGTGCATGACCAACAAAGCGCATTCCGTCGCTGTACTTGCGACCACGAAAGCTGTTTATGACAGTTCCTGTGTCGTCCATCCATGTTTGACGCCAGTTGCGGGCATTTTTATCATAGCTACTCAACGCAAAAGCCGCGACCCCTGTACGTCCGGAAAGAGTCGCATAAAAATCACCCCAGTTTTCATGCGAAACATATTCAAACGATACACAGCCACCCAGCGCAGGCTTATGAATAGAATAGCCACCCGGTTTCCATTTACCGTCGACGAGAACCTTTAGGTCCCATTCGCCGTGCATAAAGTCAAATTCATGGAAGTCACTGCTGTTGCAGCTAGGGCTCTGATAAGGAGAAAGCCCCAAAACCTGCTCAGGACTAACGGTCTGCGCCATCCCCATACCTGTAAAAGATAACAAGCCAAGTATTGCAACTAGTTTGAAGGTGTTACGCATATAAACCCTTTCACCAAGCCTTGAGGAAATCTCTATTCTGGAGCTTCTGCCTTTTCAGCAACACAAATTTGATACCTAAATCCGTGTGCCACGGCGATTGCAAAGGCAACGTAAACTCCAACAGTCGCTTGCATAGCAATATTCACCCACATAACACCAAGCAAACTCACGAGCGTACCCGGAATGAAAGCAACAAGATAAAGAAGAAACAATACCAGCGCAAAATCCACTGTATGGGGGTGTTTGAGGTCTTCCTTATCTGATTTTAGGGCTGTTTGTGTTAGGTTTGCGGAAAACAAAGAATAGATCACACAAATCATAATCAAATTAATTACGTTGGTGACTACCGTGCTCACAGAAACATGTCCCTGCATTGTTGCGGCCAATTCATCAGGGCCTGCGCCAACACCAAGTAGAACCATCAGAAAGCCAAGTACAATGCTAACCAGTCCCATTAAGAGGAAGATTAACGCAAATTTTGCCATATTGGTTAAAGTTGCAACAATAGCAGCCTTCGTGGTTTCGAAAGCCGTACCCTCTTTCCCGTATGCCCCAAGCCGAACCCAATAGTTGAACAAATAGGCAGAAACTGGCCCAACCACGAAAGTTGCTATGAGATAGGTTATACCCAGCACGCCTGCATACTCATCAACAAGTTCACTATTCTCTGGGTTCCCCATACTAGAGATAACATCCATGGTTAGCCCATTGGACAAGGCGTAACCTGCCATGACGCCAACTGCGATAGACATTAATACAAACGAAAAAATTAGCTCACGCAGATTTGCAAAAGGCGCCGCAATTGCACCTTTGGAAACTTTAACTACCGGAAAATTTTGATCCAACACGACCTCCCCTACTAACAATCCAACGAAGTTAAAGGAGAGGACACACTATTAAAAGGCCAATTTTCCTAAAGTTTGCGTACAGCGCCCATACTGGCAGATGTCGCCATCGATGCATAAGCCTTGAGGGCCGTTGAGACCTTACGAGCACGCTGCTCCTGTGGTTGCCAAGATGTATCGCCTTTTGCTTCCATCAAAGCTCGGCGCGAGGCAAGCTCTTCATCGGAGACACGCATATTGATCGAACGGTTCGGTATATCGATATCAATCATATCACCTTCAGCAACTAAGCCAATCGCACCGCCCTCAGCTGCTTCTGGGCTAACATGTCCAATGGATAAACCACTCGTGCCGCCAGAAAACCGTCCGTCTGTTAACAAGGCACACTCTTTACCTAGGCCCATAGATTTCAGATAACTGGTTGGATAGAGCATCTCTTGCATACCTGGACCTCCACGAGGGCCTTCATAGCGAATAATAACAACATCGCCCGCTACAATTTCACCCGCCAAAATCGCTTCAACAGAAGAATCTTGGCTTTCAAATATGCGCGCGCGACCAGAGAATTTCCAGATATCTTCATCGACCCCAGCAGTTTTAACAATGCAGCCATCTTCAGCAATATTCCCAAAGAGCACAGCGAGACCACCTTCTTGACTGTAAGCGTGCTCAGCAGCGCGGATACAGCCGTCTTTGCGGTCCAAATCGAGTTCCGCATAACGTTTACTTTGGCTGAACGCGACAGTCGTGCGAACGCCGCCCGGTGCTGCACGGAAGAACTGATGCAAGTCGGCATCGTTACTTGTCGTTACGTCAAAACGTTTAATTGCTTGACCAATCGTTGCAGTATGCACAGTTGGACAATCACGGTTGATAAGACCTGCACGGTCCAATTCACCGAGTATACCAAATACGCCCCCTGCCCGGTGCACATCCTGTATATGGTATTTATCAGTCGCAGGGGCCACTTTGCAAAGGTTCGGCACTCGGCGAGACATGCGGTCAATATCCGCAACGGTAAAGTCCACTTCACCTTCCTGTGCAGCAGCAAGCAAATGCAACACAGTGTTGGTAGACCCACCCATTGCGATATCCAACGCAATAGCATTCTCAAAAGCTTCAAAGCTGGCAACCGAGCGCGGCAGTACGCTTTCGTCATCTTCTTGATAATAGCGGCGTGTTAACTCAACAATTTGGCGTGCCGCTGTTAAAAACAGCTCCTTACGGTCAGCATGTGTCGCGAGTGTTGTGCCATTACCCGGTAACGACAGACCCAAAACCTCCGTCAAACAGTTCATGCTGTTAGCGGTAAACATACCACTACAAGACCCACAAGTAGGACAAGCCGCCGCCTCGATTGCAGCAACTTCTTCGTCGGATACATTCGGGTTTGCAGCATCGACCATGGCATCCACA
>CAXBKT010000141.1:0-9849 GCA_963976155.1 uncultured Kordiimonadaceae bacterium
CGCGCGGGCCCCATCATGTTATTCTTGGTTTTCTTTCTTTGGAGGCTCGACGCAGCGAATGTGAAGCTCTCGAAGCTGTTTCATGGAAACTTCGCTTGGAGCATTCATCATCAAGTCTTCTGCCTTCTGGTTCATCGGGAACAAAATAACTTCCCGGATGTTTGGCTCATCAGCCAGAAGCATAACCATGCGGTCCACGCCAGGAGCCAACCCTCCATGCGGCGGTGCGCCGTACTTAAAGGCATTCAACATGCCACCAAATTCTTGCTCAACCACTTCTTCACTGTAACCAGCAAGACCAAACGCCTTGATCATAATGTCAGGACGGTGGTTCCTGATTGCGCCAGAAGAAAGCTCAATACCGTTACAAACAATATCATACTGGTAAGCAAGGATATCGAGCGGGTCCATAGTCTCGAGTGCTTCCATACCGCCTTGAGGCATAGAGAATGGATTATGAGAAAAATCAATTTTCTTATTCTCTTCATCATACTCAAACATTGGATAGTCAACAATCCAGCAGAATTTAAACTCGTCATTGCCGATAAGCTCAAGATCTTCGCCAACCTTGGTACGCGCAACACCAGCCAGCTTCGCTGCGCCTGCTTCTTTGTCACATGCGAAAAATACGCCGTCATTATCACCAAGACCAAGGTCTTCAAGAAGTGCTTTTGTCGCTTCTTCACCAAGGTTTTTGGCGATCGGGCCGCCAGGAACACCTTCTTTAATGTTGATGTAACCAAGGCCCGCAAAACCTTCGCGCTTAGCCCAGTCATTTGTACCATCAAAGAATTTACGTGATTTAAGACCGGAGCCCGGCGCAGGAATAGCCCGCACGACGCAACCGTTTTCCACCATACTAGCGAAAATACCAAACCCCGAACCGCGGAAATGTTCAGTAACATCCTTGATTTCAATTGGGTTACGAAGGTCAGGTTTATCGTTGCCGTATTTGAGCATGCTTTCTTTGTAAGCAATGCGCGGGAATGGTGCTTCAGTAATCTTTTTCTTCGAAAATTTCTTAAAGACCTCAACCATCACTGGCTCAATGGCCGCAAATACATCATCCTGCGTTACAAAGCTCATTTCCACATCAAGCTGGTAAAACTCACCAGGACTACGATCAGCACGCGCATCTTCATCACGGAAACATGGTGCAATCTGGAAATAGCGATCGAAGCCAGAGACCATGATCAACTGCTTGAACTGTTGAGGCGCCTGCGGAAGAGCATAGAACTTACCTGGGTGCTGACGTGCTGGCACTAGAAAATCGCGTGCCCCTTCTGGACTAGAGGCCGTTAAAATTGGTGTTTGGAACTCGCGAAAACCCTGCCCTGTCATCTGTGAGCGAAGTTCAGAAATTACATCAGAACGCAAAAGAATGTTATTGTGAATACGTTCGCGGCGCAAATCAAGGAAACGGTACTTCAGGCGTACATCTTCCGGGTATTCAGTGTCACCGAATACTGGTAATGGGAGATCACCCGCACCAGACAAGACTTCCATGTCATCGACATAAATTTCAACAGCGCCAGTAGGTAGGTCATTGTTAACTGTTTCATCAGTCCGTGCTTTTACACGTCCATCAATGCGAATTACGCTTTCCGCACGAACAGCTTCAGCTTCAGAGAAACACTTGCTGTCTACATCAAGCACACACTGAGTAAAGCCATAGTTATCACGAAGATCGATGAAAAGTAGACCCCCATGGTCTCGCTTCCGGTGTACCCAACCAGATAAGCGTACAGTATCACCGACATTGTCTAGGCGAAGGTCATTACATGTGTGCGAACGATATGCGTGCATTTCTTTATATCTCTATGTCTAAAATTCGCTTTTTTAACCGTTAAAAAGCAGAAAAGTTTGGCCGGAAAAGCGCATGATTATAGGTGAATGTCAAGACCGAGATAGGGAAACTTTATATAAATAAGCAATAATCAACCCCAGAAAGACAGAGAAAGGGTGACGTTCGCCTAAAAGCTGTGTATTAGATGCCAAAACAATAACAGGAATTGGCATGCAGCCCATAACTACCACTGAAGAACTAGCTTCCCTTTGCGAACGTCTAAAAGAAGCCGAATTTGTAACAGTTGATACTGAGTTCCTTAGAGATAATACATATTACCCTAAGTTATGCCTAGTTCAAGTTGCGGACGACAATGAAGCTCATTGTATTGACCCCTTAGCTGATGGCATGGACCTAGAGCCACTTTTCGAGTTGTTCAGAAATGAAAACGTACTCAAGGTGATGCACGCGTGTCGTCAGGATATGGAAATTTTCTATCTTTTGATGAACGAACTACCAAAACCAATATTTGATACGCAAATTGCCGCTATGGTTTGCGGGTTTGGTGATTCGGTCGGTTACGAGACCCTTGTTACAAAAATCACAAAAGCACAGTTAGATAAGTCCGCTCGCTATACTGATTGGTCAAAACGCCCTCTTTCTGATTCACAGTTAAAATATGCGATTGGTGATGTTACTCACTTACGTCGTATATACAGACGCCTCCAGCGCGAACTTGATGAAACTAGTCGTGGTTCTTGGGTTGAAGAAGAAACCGCGCCACTATTGGAATATAGCCTTTATCATATTGTTCCTAGTGAAGCTTGGAAACGTCTCAAGGTACGTACAAATAAACCTCGTTTCCTTGGCCTACTTAAAACGCTAGCAACTTGGCGCGAGTTACAAGCTCAAGAGCGGGATATGCCACGCAATAGAATTGCAAAAGACGAAGTTCTATTTGAAATAGCTGCGCACCCCCCAAAAGATGTGGAAGGTTTCGACAAACTTCGAGGTGTCCCGAAGGGGTTCAGCCGTTCCCGCGCTGGCAAAGCTCTGTTTTTAGCGTTGCAGGACGGCTTAGAAATTCCTGACGAAGATTTACCCCAGATTGAACGTTCTAAACCTAGGCCAGCCACACCGCCTATGGCTGACCTGCTAAAGGTTCTATTAAAACAAAAAAGCCAAGAAGCAAAAGTTGCGGCACGAATGGTAGCAAGCGCTCAAGAACTAGAAAATTGGGCGGCTGTCCCTAATACAGATATCCGCGCCATGCACGGTTGGCGATATGAAATATTTGGGGCTGACGCCGAAAAGCTCATGAAGGGTGACCTTGCCCTGACTGCGCGGAACGGTGAAATTGATATCGTTGAGCTTGAGGCAGAAGGGGAATAATATTCCTCTTCTACAGCATTATATGCTAATCTAAAAACTCAATTCTTGCTGATTTACCAAAGACTTGCCCAAGGTTTCTCAATCTTCTCTTAACCACATCATTCGCTAAGTCATCAAAATCTTTTGGAACACCAAGGTATAACCGCGCTCTTGATACGCGCAAGGCACTTACTGTAAGGGCTTTGATAGTTCCTCCCGAAAGGCGCTGCGCCAACCTGAGCGCCGCTCCCATCGTGCGTGCTTCCATAATGTCTTCTATTTTCAGTAAAGGAAGCATCTGAGCTAGATGCGGAGCATCAACCCTAGCCCCATATGCCTGATTGAGAGCTACAGCTATATAACCACGGTCTCGGTGAGTTAAGCCTACATAATGACCGTACAGTATGGCATTCACGGCCTTTTCTGCCCTAAAATCTGGATGACCACGCCATGCAACATCGCTTAGCAGGCAAATCGCCATTTGAAGTTTATCTCGTCGCTCAGGGTCACTCGACTTTTTGTAAAATAACGGTCGGGTCCAATCAAATATCAGCTTCGAATGCTCAGGGAATCGGCATCTTTCTTGCGAAATAACACGGCAAGCAGTCAGAAATGGGTCCTGATTGCGCTCTTTCTTTTTTAAGCCTTCAAATATAAGGCCCTCACGCAGACCATAGCTAGATGCAACAACCTTCTTGGCCCGCATTGCTCTCATAAGTTCCATCATAATAGTGGCAGCAGTTGGCAGCACTTCACGTCTTCGTTCAGTGAGTAAGTTACTGAATGGTATGTCCTGAGGCATTAACTTGGATAATCGCCGTGAATAGGCTGTAAACTCGCTTCTTGAACTATAAAACCCGTGAAGAATTGGTAAAGGGTGCGCCTTTTCCTTCATCATAAGCTTTGCAATGTTCCTCCATGCACCACCTACAAGGTAAAGATTATGTCCCTCATCGTTTTGTAACCAAGGAATGTCTTCAAAAGTTGAACGTAGATATTTTTTCATATCTGACCGCTGCGTGCCAAAGTTACTCATGAGGCGAAGCGGTCCTATCGGAAGACTTACCGTTTCCAGTACCTGCCCGTCTTTCATCCGCGCTAATTCAAGTGACCCACCACCAAGGTCACCGGTGATACCCGTTGCATTAGGCTCTCCAGACAAGACACCATAAGCTGCAAGGCGGGCCTCTTCATGGCCATCAATAACTCGAATTGCTAGGTTACATTCCCTTTTCACCTGCTCAACAAAAGCATGACCATTCTGGGCATCACGGACAGCGGCAGTAGCAACAACCCTGATGTCACTAACAGTCATCTGTTCACATAGAGCCTTGAAACGCTTGAGAGTAGAAATAGCAAGCTCAATAGCAACATCGCCCATATTCCCCGTGGCACCGATATCAGCACCCAATCCTACCATAAGCTTTTCATTAAAAATGGTGTCAGGAACCCGCTTGTGGCCGGAAAACACCACCAAACGTACAGAGTTAGACCCTATATCAATGACCGCGACATAATTTTCAGCAGCAGCAGGTTTTTCAAACATATATAAATATACTCAACAAAATCACGGTCAAATCAATGGTGCAATTACAGCATCCTCATCCAGCGCTGTTCCGCGGCCAGATGAAGATGCATTAGTCATAAAATAATGATGGGCAATAAACTCTTCGGTGCCTTCTTTTACCTCTACCTTACTATAGGTGCCATCAGCTTCCATAGTCCACGACTGTGCATTGTCACGTAGATTAGCAGCAATCACCTGCCCCATTATCTGGCTATGCACTGTAGGGTTTTCGATTGGCACCAAGGTTTCTACCCGACGATTAAAATTACGGGGCATCCAGTCTGCTGAGGATATGAACACCTTAGCATCTCTGGAAGGGAGTCCTCCGCCATTTCCAAAGCAGCACACACGTGCATGCTCAAGGAACCTGCCAACAATCGATTTTACGCGGATATTCTCACTGAGCCCAGGAATTCCAGGTCGCAAAGTACAAATGCCCCGAATGGCAAGATCAATTTGCACACCATTCTGTGAGGCTTCATATAACTTATCAATAATCTTTGAATCTAAAAGAGCGTTTAGCTTTACCCAAATGGCCCCAACACCACCCGACCTAGAAATTTCGATTTCATTGTCAATCAGGTCCATAAGGTGGTCACGCATCCTAAATGGAGAAAGGACTAACTTTTCCATGCCTGCAGGCTCGACATAGCCTGTTAGATAGTTGAACATTTTGTTGGTGTCACGGGCGAGCGCTTGATCAGCAGTAAAGAAGGATAGGTCTGTATATATTTTTGCGGTAATTGGATGGTAATTCCCTGTACCAAAATGCAGATAACTAGTGAGTTTACTGCCTTCCCTGCGAACAACCATTGACACTTTTGCATGTGTCTTTAAATCAATGAAGCCAAACACAACATGAACGCCCGCTCTCTCAAGGTCACGGGCCCATTTAATGTTCTGCTCTTCATCAAATCTTGCTTTAAGTTCTACAACGGCAGTAACAGATTTTCCAGCTTCGGCAGCCTCTATTAAGGCACTAATAATATCAGACTGTGCACCTGCCCTGTAAAGTGTTTGCTTAATTGCAACAACGTCTGGATCTCGGGCCGCTTGCCGTAAGAAGGCGTGCACAACTTCAAATGATTCATAGGGATGGTGAACGACAAAATCTTTTGCCGCGATTGCTTTGAAGATATCACCGCCAAAGTCCCTGACTCGTTCAGGGTATCGAGGGTTATAGGGTGTAAACTTGAGCTCGGGGTAGTCATCTACAATGAGCTGTGATGTCTCATTGATGCCGAGAATACCATCAACAATAACAACCGTATCAACATCCGCATCAAGCCGCGAAATAACCAGCTCTCTAAGGCTATCAGGCATTGCGCTATCAATTTTTAAGCGGATTACACGACCCCTGCGTCGTCGTTTGAGCGCGCTCTCAAACACACGCACTAAATCTTCGGCCTCTTCTTCAATTTCTAGATCACTATCGCGGATTACACGAAAAACGCCGCATCCTTCGACTATGTAACCAGGGAAAAGCTGTCCTAGAAATAACTCAAGCATCCGTTCCAGGGAGATAAAACGTACTTTTCCATCTCCCGGCAATCGGACAAAACGTTTAACGTGGTGAGGCACAGGCAGCAAGGCTACCATTTCTTGATTATCGGCCTCACGCTTAAGTGAAAGAGCCATTGTAAAACCAAGATTAGGAATAAAAGGGAATGGGTGCGCCGGGTCAACAGCGATAGGCGTTAAAACGGGCAGTACATTTTCCAGAAAGTAAGTCTCGATCCAGTCACGCTCATGCGTAGAAATCTCTGCTTTTTCTAGTAGAATAATGCCTTGCTTTCGCATTTCAGCATTAATGCCACCCCACATACTTTGCTGTTTTTTTAACAAGGTTTCCGCGAGGGTATTAATATGCTGCAATTGTTGCAAAGGGGATAATCCGTCAGCAGACTGCGCCTCTACCCCGAGCTCAAGTTGGCCCCTAAGCCCGGCCACACGAACCATATAGAATTCATCAAGATTATTCCCCGATATGGACAGAAAGCGAAGGCGTTCTAGCAATGGATGGCGAGGGTTTTCAGCCTCTTCCAACACACGCATATTAAACTGGAGCCAACTCATTTCGCGATTGAGATACCTTTCACTTCTTGGCGTATCCATTATAGAAGCTAATATCTTCTCACGACTTAGAAGTGGAGCTGATTTCATATCGCCGTCGGCCATTCTTTAAGTTCCATCTGTCAAAAAACTACGGCTTATTATCTTATTATTACAATATAATGTCTAAATACTATTCTTGTTAAACATATACCATTATAGGCACTTTTTTGCGAGTGCCCGAGTTATTTTCCGTTTATCGCTTAACGAGGCTTGATCTAAACGCCCTACGAATTGATATACCGAATTGAAAGATCGTTCTACTCGAGGTAAAATATAATCTATAACACTAATATCAACTTGTAACTGCCTATCTGAAAAGAGCTTTATCAAAAGAACCATTAAAAGCTGGTCATCCGGTTTGGTAATCTCTCCAACAGTTAGTGTTGCTAACCTTGAGCGTAAATCTGGTAATTCAACTTTCCATTGTGTTGGGTGTACTTTCCCCGTCAGGAGTAACTTCCCACCAATTTCTTTCGTCCAGTTGAAAAGGTGAAAAAGTTTTTCGTCAGAGTATGCTGAACTATCCGCATTGTCACACACCACGAGTGAACCCGCTGGGACGGAGGCGATATCCGATGTATCAGAGAACAGCAAAGCGTTATTTACGGCGGCCCACCCTCTTACTAAGTGGGTTTTCCCTGAAGCTTCAGGCCCAATAAGTGCTACAGCATGTCCAAGCCAATTCTCGTGGTTTTCGAGCAACGCAACAGCATCTTCATTTGCACTCGAAACAATAAAGTCAGCTAATTCGAAGCTTGGCACATGTTGCAGTTCAAGCGGTATCTGGGTTGCCATCACTATCTTCAACTTCTTTTGCAAGTGGGGTTTCTTCTGCCTGCGGGCCTTTAATTTTATAGTGCTCGAGATACTGGTCAATCCAAAAACGAACAAGCACCGCTGCAGCAGCGGCTACTGGTACAGCGATTAGAACACCAAGAAATCCCATCACCTCACCACCTGCCATCACAGCAAATAGTACCCATACCGGATGGAGACCTACGCGCTCTCCAACCAAACGAGGCGTCAGAAAGGCGCTTTCAATTGTTTGTACAACAAAGAAAACAGCACCAACCAACCCCACATGTAAAGGATCAAAACCCCACTGCCCAATTGCAATAGCAACAGCTACAATGGCCGCAAATAGTGCCCCAACAAAAGGCACGAAGGACATTACGCCCGCAAGAACACCAAGCACGACACCAAAATCAAGACCAACAAGAGACCAGCCTACACCGTACATTACGCCCATAGTTGTGCTAACAAGCAATTGCCCCCGAACAAACCCGGCCAACACTTGATCAATTTTACGACATTGCTCTCGAATAACGGCTGAGTTTTTTGGTGGTAGCCAGCTGTCAATCTTAGCAACAAGCAAATCCCAGTCGCGTAACAAATAAAAGGCAACAACCGGTGAAATAAGCAGTAATGTAACAATGTTAAACAGTGCTAAACCGCTGCGAAGTACTCCGGAGGCGGCGGCTTTCACTTTACTCATTATCTCATCTGAGAGCGAAGCCAGCATGCTGTCCACATCTGAGCCGAGCGCACCGCCAAAGGCCCCCGACATGGAAGACAATGTATCATTCAACCAAGGCCTAAAACCAGCGAGCGCCTTTGGTAAGGTCTCTGAAACGGCGCCAATTTGACTTTGTAGTATTGGCCAAAATGCGAGAATAACTCCAATAACGAGCATGAAAAAGCTAGCAATAACAATCGTTGCGGCCATTCCTCTCGGGACATTTTTTTCTTCCAGTGCATCAGCGACAGGGTCAAGAAAATAAGCTGCAGCTAAGCCTGCCATAAAGGGAAGCAGAACTCCGCGTGTAAGATATATGAAAGTGACAGCTACGAGAGCGCTTGCCACCCAAACCCATCTATTCATTGAATTTCCTCAGCTTCTGTCCGTATTTTCAATATATGTTGGTCTCCGTAAGCAGCCAAATCAAGACCGGCATAGCGAAGGGCCATTACGAGTTGTTCTTTTCGTCCAGTATAATGAAAATAAAGTTTGCTAAATGGCAAACCAATTTCCTTGAACTCGACGCCTCTGACAAGAGATACATCAGCTAACCGTTTTTCTATGTCTGCAAGGACATTGAGTGCTGTAGAAGGCACCAAAGTTATTAAGTCCCCTTCCGTCCCCGTATCCACCAGAAGCTGATCACGCCACGCTGTGTCTATTTCCTCAAGAATAACTTCAAACATTTTTTGCTGTGCTATTTCTTCGCCGTTATCGCCCTGAGCCTCGATCATACCGTCTCTTGTCCAATCACCATCGGTTGAGAAAAAAGCGTAGGATAGTTTTCCTGCGTTGCCTGAAGTAACACTCCACATTGACCGGATCATTAATGTTGATTGAACGTCATAATATCCCGCAATCTTTCTAACATTATTCACATTGAAACTTGCGACTTCCGAGTAGCTCATAGCAGCCCTTTCCCGCAGTTCTCCAAGCGGAAAAACATATGTTCGTATTCGGTTAACCCAGTCTACAGCAGCACGGGCTGCTAGGGTTGAGCTTTTAGGCTGCCAAATGTAATTAGTAAGACCATCAGAGTGGGCATGAAGTACGATCAAGCCTCTTCCTGTGCCGAGCACATGCGGTACGCTATGTTCTGCCAAAAACTCACTAACATTACTTGGCTCAAAACGCACATCAAGCTCCGCTAAATAGCGCCGGGCAGAAGACTGTTCGTCCACCACTTGAATGCCACTAATAAGAGCCTGTATTTGGGGGGCTGTAAGCTCGGGTAATAATGCCCTGCCTGCGGGCTGAGTAATTTTTCTCAATAATTTTCCATATGCCTCTTGCTCAGCCTGAGCCAAAGCAAGGCGGCGTGCTTCGCTCGCTCGTGAAGCGACAACATCGACTTTAACGGACCGAATAGTAAACAGGCGATCAAGTGATTCTGTCGTTTGTGCCTCCAACGCGCCAGAATACACCTGTGCACTAAGAAGAAAAACCACTAGGCTGGGGAATAATCGAGAAAAAATCATAGTATTTTTTAAA
>CAXBKT010000142.1:0-9756 GCA_963976155.1 uncultured Kordiimonadaceae bacterium
ACTTTGCTCAGCATTCATTGCTCCCGTTTTTGCAGGCACAGTGTTTGCGCAAACAGAAACCATTGAAAAAGAAGTTTCTGAACTCGAAATTTCAGTGCCTACGTCTGAGAGTGTGAAGCCCAAGCCTAGGGTGCTTGTCTCTATTCACGCAGAAGACCAGCCAGCCCCAGCTTTTGATGCCCGGGACTTTATGCGCCCAAGTATCATAACAACTGATGTACCACTCGAAAACCTAACGCCAGATTGGCGCTGTCAAGGCGATGGCTGCGATGCATTTTTACCTGTCCTCGATTATAGACGCCGGTACGAAGATGTCGTTGGTCAAAAGCGGCTGAATTCAGTGCTGGGCGGTGTTTCGGGTGCAATCATCGGTGAAGAACTTGCGGGCGCACCCGGAGCTGCAATTCTTGGCGTTATTGGCGTGGCGGCGGGTTACCGTGTGACAAATAAGAAGCGTTGGGAAAAAGAAGCGAAAGAATATGAGGCTGCTTACCAGCGTGGTGATGATATCTATTATAATCCTGCCAACCGTATTCCTGACAATCCACAGTGGTTGACGCATGGGCCGGGACAACCAAAGAAAAAATAGAAACTTTAGTTCATTTTTTGAGATGATTGCATGTACTGATGCGGTAAACGGTCCTGACGTTTGTGTTTCCAGCTATTATTCTGATTAGTGAATAGATTTAATTTTTCTTCTCAGATGTCAGGAAATGGAAACATGGTCTCAACTGTATTAAGCCGGAGAGCAACGCTCAAATTATTGGCGGCTGCGGGAAGCCTTACATTTTCCGTGCCTAGAGCTGCGTTTGCGGAGCCCAGTAACGCCTTAGCAGCAGACGATATGCATGTGCCGCTGGTGAAAATTCATCCTGATAATTCTGCAATCATTTACAATCTTAACCCTGATATGGGGCAAGGCACGTCCACCGGCTTGCCAATGTTAATCGCAGAAGAACTGGGTCTTGATTGGTCTAGCACTCGCATTGAAAATTTGGCATTGAAACGCCATCGCGGTGAAGACGGCAAGATGACACATACATACTATCATCAAAGCTCTGGCGGCAGTAGTAGTACCCGGTATGCTTGGGATGAGTTACGGACGGCTGGTGCCAAGGGACGTCATATGTTTGTTAAGGCCGCAGCTGACAAGTGGGGTGTGCCAACGGATCAGCTCGACACAAAGAATAGTCATGTATTTGATAAAATCACAGGTAAGCGGGCACCTTTTACAGTGTTTTTGAATGCCGTTTCAAGGCAGGCCATTCCAGAAGGTGATTTTACTTTTCGTGAACGCAGCAGCTATCAAATACTAGGAAAATCGCAGCTTATCAAGGCGAGTGCTGATATTGTTAGAGGCAAACCTATCTTTGGCATAGATCAAGAAATTCCAGGTATGCTGCATGCCGCTATAGAGCGCTGCCCTCATTTTTGCGGGAGAGTGAAATCCGTTAATGCTGATGCAGCTCGTGCGGTTAAAGGTGTAGTGCGCATCATCGAAATGGAGCCTGCGTTGCCAAACGGTGAGTATGAGTGGCAATTGAACGCAGGTGTAGCTGTGATGGCAGATAGTTTATGGGCAGCAAAGAAGGCGAAGGCCTTGTTAGAAATCGAATGGGATAAGGGGCCATTTGAAGACTATTCATCTGCTGAAATGGAAAGCCGCTCAATTCAAGCACTGGATGATGATGCTGGCTTTGAGGTTGTTGACCATTATGGGGATGTTCGATCAGAAGGTGATGTAGATGCGGCAATGACAACCGCAGCCAAAACTTATTCTGCAAAATATAGCATGGCTCATGTTGCGCATGCGGTGATGGAGCCACACTCTGCGGTAGCAGATGTTCGCCCGAATTCTGTTTATGTTAAAGCGCCTACGCAGGCTCCCTTCTTAATTCAGGAGGTTGCTGCCCAAATTACAGGCCTTCGTGAAGAACAAATTACTGTTGATATTGCGCGTTCAGGTGGTTCTTTTGGACGACGGTACAATAAGGATTATCCCGCAGAGGCAATATTACTTTCTCAGAAGATGGGGCGGCCAGTCAAGGTAACGTGGTCTCGGGAAGATGAACTGACACAAGATAATTACCGGAACGCCAATAACTATAGGATGTCAGGCGGGGTAGATGCAAATAACAGGCTTGTTGCTTTCCATCAGCGGCAAGCGTCAGGCTACCCAACACGCGTTAAGGGTACTGTGCCTGAACTTGCTTGGCCCTATGAAGACTTGATGGGCTGGCATACTGAAATGGGCATGTTCGAAAACCATAAAATGGAGCATAAGTTTTTCCCAAGCCCAGTACCGCGTGGGGCTTGGCGTGCACCCGGTAGTGTGAATACTTGTTTTGCGCAAATGAGTTTCTTCGACGAGTTCGCACATGAACTTGGTATTGACCCGCTTGAGTTCCAACTATCCATCCTTGCGCCTGGGAAAATAATCCCAGAAGGCAAAGATGCGGCTCACCCAATGGATATGAACCGTATGGCAGCTTGCTTTAGAATGGCAGCTGAAAAAGCTGGTTGGGGTAAGACGTTACCAAAAGGGCGCGGTATGGGCATTGCAGGTTGTTATTCACATGCAAGTTATGTGGCCCAAGTGATTGAGGTTTCTGTGTCTGATGGTGTTGTAACAGTGGAGAAGGTTACAGCAGCGGCTGACTGCGGTTTTGCGGTTAACCCGCTTAGTGTGCGTGCGCAGATTGAAGGTGCAGTTCATGACGGTCTTTCTGTTGCAATGGGGCAGGAAATAACGGTGGTTGATGCAGCAGTGCAGGAAACTAATTTTGATAGCTACGAAATGGCACGCATGGATAGTGCGCCAAAAGCTTTTGAAATTCATTTAATTGAGGGTGCCGCTACTCCGACAGGTATGGGCGAGCCAGCAATGCCACCAACAGCACCAGCATTAACGAATGCGATTTTTGCAGCTACCGGTAAGCGAATTCGACGATTACCTGTCGCAGATCAGCTTGAAACCTGAATTGCTTAGTTATTTGCGGCTAGTAGCACCTTTGCTAGGTTAAGTGGTCAGACATATTCGGTTTTTTTCGCTATTTTATCCTCAAGAGCAATATTGGAGGATAGGATGAGTGTTTTGGAATTAGATCGTCGCGACACACTAAAGGTTTTCTTAGCAGCGGGAGGCCTGACGCTTGCCTATTCTAAGGGTGTTTTGGCATCAAAAGAAGAATACGGGTATCAAGCCGACGGTATGACGGTGCCACTTATTAAAGTGCATTCCAATAATCATGTTACCATCATCAACCCGAATGCCGATATGGGGCAAGGTACCTCAACTAGCGTTCCTATGATAATTGCCGAAGAACTTGATTTGAACTGGGCAAATGTCACCATTGAGCAGATGCCCTTAAAAAGGCATCGTAACGCCAAGGGACAAATGCAGCATACCTATGTTTGGCAGGGTTCAGGTGGTAGTGGTAGTATCAGGCGTGCTTGGGCAGCTTTACGAACGCTTGGTGCGCAAGGGCGCGATATGTTTCTTCGTGCTGCTGCTGCACACTGGCAAGTATCGGCGGAAGGTCTGCAAACTGTAAATAGTCATGTTATTAACCCTGCAACTGGCGAACGAATTGAGTACGCCAAGTTGGTAGGGCGAGTTGCCACTCTGGAACCTGACTTGAGTGCAAAACCTAAAGTGCCGGAGGATTACAGGCTTCTTGGTAAGCCAACTCGGATTAAAGCTGGCCATTCAATTGTTACAGGCAAGCCAATGTTTGGGATTGATGAGACGCTTGATGGCATGTTGCATGTCGTTATTGCTCGGTGTCCCCACTTTTCTGGCGCAGTTAAGTCTGTAGACCAAACAGAAGCAAGAGCGGTCGATGGTGTTTTGGACATCATTAAAATAGAGCAAGGAAAAGAAGGTACACCAACAGCATGGAATTTAGTTGCTGGGGTGGCGGTTGTGGCCAAGACTTTTTGGGCAGCAAAGAAAGCAAGAGACCTGCTAAGCATCGGATGGGAACCCGGACCGTTTGAAGGCTATTCATCTGCAGAAACGGAAGAACATTGCCTGAAACTGTTGGACGGCGATGAAGGCTTTGAAGTCACCAATATGGATGGTGTGGTTAGGGACGAAGGTGATTATGACACCGCATTCGCTAAAGCTTCTGTTACGCATGATGCAAAGTATGTTGTTTCTCACGTGGCGCATGCATTGATGGAACCACATTCGGCTATTGCTGATGTAAAAAGTAATTCAATGTACCTGCGGATGCCCTGCCAGCACCCTTTTCGGATACAAGATTTAGCTCATAGGATGACGGGGATTAAACGTGATAATATTCAAGTGGATGTTGTTCGGTCAGGCGGAGCGTTTGGCAGACGTTGGGAGCTTGATTATCCAGCTGAAGCTATACACCTCTCAAAGCTCTTGGGTCGTCCTGTGAAGGTTAGTTGGACGCGGGAGGATGAGCTAACTCAAGACAGGTATAGGAACGCAAACAATTTTAGGATGACTGGTGGGGTTGATGCCACTGGAAATTTGGTGGCGCTGCGGCAGAGACAAGCTTCAGGATATCCAAGTTTAGATGCATCCAAGTTGCCACCAATTGAATGGCCTTATGAGGACCTTATGGGGTGGCACTTCGAACCTGGCTTGGTGTCTAATCACCGGATGGAACAACGCTTTGTTCCGAGCCCCGTTCCACGTGGTCCTTGGCGCGCGCCAGGCAGTGTAAACTCTGCCTTTGCGCAAATGAGCTTTTTAGACGAACTGGCGCATGCGGCAGGTATTGACCCTCTTGAGTTTAACCTTTCTGTCTTAGGTGAACCCAGACAGTTGGACGCCTCCCATCATACAGGCCGAATGGCCGAATGCTATCGGGTGGCAGCGAAGAACGCTGGCTGGGGCCGAGAATTACCAGCAGGGCGCGGAATGGGGATCGCAGGTTGCTATTCACATTCGTCATATGTAGCTCACGTTATTGAAGTTAGTGTTATTGATGGCTGGCTTACTGTCGAAAAGATCACAACAGCAGCAGATTGTGGTATTGTAATCAATCCTTTAGGCATTGAGGCGCAAATTGAAGGCAGTATCATGGATGGTCTTTCAGTTGCGCTGGGACAAGAAATTACTGTTGAAAATGCAGCCGTTCAGGAAACTAATTTTGACACTTACGAAATGTCGCGGATCGACCGAACACCTAAGCAACTTGATATTCATTTTATCGAAGGAGCGGATCGTCCTACAGGCATGGGTGAGCCAGCTATACCTCCTTTTGCCCCAGCGTTAATGAATGCAATCTTCGCTGCTACGGGCAAAAGGATTCGAAGAATACCAATTGCGGATCAACTTTAATCTAAAATTTGGCCTGTTCATCTTGGCGCCACAATTCTGCCACGGGCCACGCGCAGCATACTAAGTGTGAATGCTGATTGTGGACCGTGGCGCTTTGTATATGTAAAGCTGAATTCAAGAAGACCATAGAATTCATGCATGGTTCAGTTTCAACGTCTATAATAGGCGCAATAAGAAATGGAGCTTTGCATGTTTAGAAAGTCATTGATCCTATTAACAACGACAGCGATTTTGCTGCCAATGGAAGCTGTTTCCGCAGGCGGTGATGAGCGTACATACCGTGAGCAGGACCGGGCGAAACAAGAGCGTGTTCAGCGCAGTCGCGGTGACCGAAGTAAAGCGCGTCAATCAAGGCCTGAGCGCAGCAGACAGTCTACGCCGCGGCGTGAACAAGCTCGGCCATCGCAGAGGCGCGCATCACCTCCTCAGGCGCAGAATGTTGAGCGCAAGGCGGAAAGTGCACCGGTTCAACGTCAAAGTTCTAGTCAAAGTCAGCGATATTCACGCGTTGAGACTTCAAGTAGAAGTGACAGGGCTGTACGCGCTACAAGTTCTTGGAATGTTCAGCAACGGACGCCTGCAAGGGAGAGGGCAGTACGAGATCGGGGGAGCTCCCGCAGTGCAGAGCGTGCAAATGCAGGACGTAGTCGCAATCAAGTAGTTAATGGTGAACGTCGTGCCGTGCGCAATGCTGAGCGTGATAGAGCTATTTCTGAAGCGCAGCGCGAGGTTATTGTTCGCCGCGACGAAAACGGTAACCGGTACACAGGGTACAGAGGTAACCGCACTAGGCAAGATAGTCGACGTGTGGTGCGGGGTTCCTCTGAGGATCAAGGCCGTCCAGCATCTAGAGTTCGGGAATTAGATTATAAACGGGACCATGCTTACCGCGGCAACGAAAATTGGGACCGTGGCAGCGTAAGAGATAGGCGCCGGGGTAATTATCGCCGCGATTGGTGGTACCGTGACCGTTGGTACCGTGATGTTGATATTTTCTTTGGTTTTACACCCTATTATTCAGGGTTTGGCTTCAACGTTGGCTATCACAATGGCTATTATAATGCTTACCATAATGGCCACTATTATGGGCGTGACTATTATTTCGGGCATTGGCCTGTAACATCAGGCTATTACCATACTCATTCAAGTTGGCGTTGGAACCACCACCACCACCACTATCACTATGGTGACTATTGTCCGCATGCGCGTAACAATGCCCATGTGACTTATCATAGTGATAGCTATTATAGCTCTTCCTCTTCTGGCGACCAAGTGGCAGGGATTCTTCTTGGCGGTATTGTGGGAGGCATAATCGGTGCTGAAATTGATGGTGGCCGGAACAAAACAGCTGGTGCTGTGATTGGGTCTGTTGTTGGTGCTGCGATCGGTGCTAGCGCGACACAGTCAGATGGTGTGGTACATCGTCCGGAGGTTGGTGTTGTTTATGATGGAGATGGCCGTCATGTATATGAAACAGAAGCCTACCAACCACCCCGCGAAATTCGCACATGTATGCGCTATGAAAAGCGTCAGGGTGCACATGTCTGCACCAAATGGACAGTTGAGTATGAATATGATGATTGAGACTAGGGCTGTTTGTTTGGAAATTAAGAGAAAGGGTAGCTGTGGCTGCCCTTTTTTTGCAAAACATACCTCACAGTATTTTTACCGTGAGGTATGTTCAGTATATATCTGAAGTTTTGCTAGTCGGACGTGGGGCGTTCCGCGTTATGATCAAATACGATGCGACTTCTAGACCCATTGAAGAGAATGAGAACAGGTAATCCTTCAGGTAGAGGTTCTTTGTCAGCCTGTACCATAGTAACCAGCGCGCCACTTTCAGTGCGAATGATGTATTCAAAACCGCCTTGAGAAGAGGCAGACTTTTCTATGCCAGAACCAATCGCACCACCGAGTAAAGCGCCGCCTATTGCACCAATAATGCCGCCGGCTCCATCTCCTATGGTAGAGCCTGCAGCAGCACCAACACCAGCGCCAGCTAATGTACCGACCCCGCTTTTGCCTTTTATTTTTACCCAGCGATAACTTTCTACAGTACCCCGTTCAACACGCCTAACTTCCCCAACAGAATGGGAATCGTAGGAGCCAGACGATAGATCGGGTGCACAAGCGCCGGCAAATAAAGCCAGAGGTAAGGCAATGGCGAATTTTATTGGGGGGTTAGACATAGTTGTTTCCAATCCTGCTTTTACTTAGCGATAAAGTGTACTGGAAACACGGCAGTAAGATGGCAGCTGTATGCAGTTTTAGGGGCAGAGGATTATTATTTTATAATGAATTTGTTTCTGCCGCTTTCCTTGGCCTCATATAGCGCTTCATCAGCGGCTTTAATCATCTGGTCTGGTGAATGACAGGGGGTTGTCGCAATCCCAATACTCACAGTGACCTTAAAGTCTGGTGCTATGTCTGAAAAGTCGATGTTTGCGATAGCTTCTTGATAGCGTTTGAACAAAGTAGTGACATTTTCAATTTCCAATTCTGGCATTAGGAGGCAAAATTCTTCCCCACCAAAACGGGCCAAAACATCCGAGGATCTACGTTGTTCATTGAGGGTCTGTGCAATCGAATGGATGACGCGGTCTCCAACATCATGTCCATAAGTATCATTCACATTTTTGAAGTGGTCTATGTCGATCATAGCGAGAGAAAACTTAGCATTTTTTCGTTGTGCTTGAGCAAATATAGGTTCACCAACTTCAAAAAAAGCACGCCTATTTAGCAAATTTGTTAGAAAATCTCTGGTCGCAGCTGTTTCTAATGAGTGCAGCTGTTGCTGCATTTGAATTGCATTGCGAATACGGCACTGAAACTCTTCCGGAGAATAGGGTTGCTGAAGAAAGTCGTTAGCGCCGTAGCGGAGGTATTGTGCTGCTTGATCCGTATTAGGTTCAGGAACAGCTACAATAGCAAGCTGTGAGCTTTTTTGTTTAGCCCGTAGCGCCCTTACAAGCTCGATGCCATCACTGTTTGACGAGGTCTGGCCAACTAGAGCGAGAGAAAACTCTTTCTTTTGTTCTATAAGTTTAAGGGCCTCTTCGTCCGAACTACATGCCCATGCGGATAGCATAAGGTTTTCCAGCATACGGACCTGTTCATTACGGATACGGGTGTTGCTATTGGCAACAAGTACATGCTTATTATTTTGCTGGATCAGGAAAGTGATTAATTTCTGTAAATATTCAATGGCGACAGGGCTATCTTTGGCAATATAGTCGATTAACCCAAGTTGAAAGAGTTCTGTTTTGAGCTCGGGATTGACTATTCCTGAGAAGACGACTGTTGAAATGTTTCGCCGTAATAATTCGCGCGCGCACTCTCCTACTTCAGCATCAGGCAAATTTAAATCTACAAGCGCTATATCATATTCATTGTCTCTTGCGTCCAAGCATTCCAGAGCTGCGGCTTGCGAGGCAACGCAGTCCAATAAAGCCTGATCGATCGAGCCAAGGCAATATTGAATTATTTTAGATTGGAACTGTGAGTCTTCCACAACAAGAATTCGAAAAGATGAAGTCTCATTATTCAAGTTTCACTCCCGCGTAGCTAGAAACTAATAAACGATAATCAGTTAAAAGGGTTAACGTTTAGTTTTCAAGCAATATAGGGCGACAATTTTAAATATGATAGTGGTTTGCTTGTATATTGTCATAATCCAGTAACAAATTTTGCGCAGATTGCCTCTATAATGAGGATAGAAAAATGACGCAAAATACTATTGTTTCGCATTCTGTTTTACCCGTAAGTCCAATTGAACTGTGTGGTAAAGTGTATGAACGCTTTACAAGTGATATAGATTTGGCCGCTATAGCCGTTGTGCAAAAAGGGCGTCCTTTAGGGCTGTTAAAGCGCATAGATTTTTTAACCAAACTAGCCGATAGGTTTGGGAGACCGCTCTATGAGGCAAAGCCCGTTACTGAATTAATGGATGCTAGCCCTGTGGTTATTGAGGAGACTGCATCTGTTGATAGATTAAATGCACTACTTGTGGATGACAATGGTGGCGCGTTGCAGCATGGCTTTATAGTAACTGAAAGGGGTTTCTATAAAGGAATAGGTACAGCAGCTACGCTTCTTCGAGCAAACATGGCAAGAGCAGAGCAACGTATGGCTGCTCTGGAGGTTGCTCAGGTCGAAGCCGAAGCTGCAAGTCGAGCTAAGACACAGTTCCTTGCGAACATGAGCCACGAACTCCGTACGCCGCTAAATGCAATTATTGGTTTTTCAGATTTTGTGATTAGTGAAGCTGAACGCGGTAGAGAGGTAAAAGATTTTTCGGGTTATATGCTCGATATTCGTTCAAGTGGGCGGCATCTATTAAGCGTTATTAACTCAATATTGGATATGTCAAAAATTGAAGCCGGCGCCTTTGTGCTCAATGAAGATTACTACAATTCGCAAGAATTGGCGGATCAGGT
>CAXBKT010000143.1:0-9730 GCA_963976155.1 uncultured Kordiimonadaceae bacterium
CACCGAATTGCGCACCAATACCCATGTTCTGGGTCATTTTATGGATTTGTTTTTCCATCTCAACGTCCCTGAACGCCCGGCCAGAGGCATCGCCTTCTGTTGGCAGTGTGTCAAGGTCACGAGCTGAGGCCTTTTTAACCGTTGATAGGTTTTGTTCTGCGGACAGACCGCCAATAACAATAGCCAAGTGGTATGGGGGGCATGCAGACGTGCCGAGTGTTTTGATTTTTTCGTCTAGGAACGCGAGCATCTTATCTTCACGCAGGGTAGCGGGTGTTTGTTGAAACAAGAATGTCTTGTTCGCACTGCCACCGCCTTTCGCCATAAAGAGAAAATGATACTCGTTGCCAGTTGTTGAGTAGATATCAACCTGTGCTGGCGTATTATTTTTGGTGTTCACTTCCTTATACATGGAAAGCGGTGCCATTTGGCTATAGCGTAAATTGGTTTCCGTATAAGTGCCGATAACACCTTTGGTTAGCGGATTCGCATCGTCGCCTTCGGTCCATACTTGCTGGCCCTTTTTGCCAACGATGACAGCAGTGCCGGTATCCTGACAGCTGGGTAACACCCGGCCTGCCGCAATGTTGGCATTTTTTAGGAGTTCCCGAGCGACAAATCGATCGTTATCGCTAGCTTCAGCATCCTCTAAGATATTTGCAAGTTGCTGGAGGTGGCCGGGGCGGAGTAAATGCGCAATATCTGCCATCGCTTGGCGGCACAAAAGTTCAAGGCCTTCGTCATCGACCTTCAAGATTGTTTTGCCGTCTACCTCGATGGTGGAGACATGATCTGAGGTTAGCTTACGATACGGTGTTTCATCTTTGCCAAGTTGAAACAGTTTTGAATATGACCAATCAGACATAAGGCCCTTCCTGACATGGCTTGCGCGGCGGTGCCGCAGGGTGAGCTGATATAAATTTTGGGGCAGGGGCTTCCCTGCCGCCGTCACTTATTTCCGGCGGAAAGCATCAAGGGTAACGATATTGTCGCTACCACCTTTTTCGTCGGGCTTTTTTTCTGTGGCGTCTGAAACCGTATCAGATTTTTGCTCTGAATTGGCTGCACTATTTTCAGAATCGGCAACTGAGATATCTTCGAGTTCCTCGGCGTCATCTGAGAATTCAGCAAGTTCGCTTTCATCGTGAAATTGTAAAGCAAACTGTACGCTTGGGTCCACAAAACCGACTATCGCTGCAAATGGAATAACCAAATGTTCCGGTTTTTGATTGAAGGACAAACCAATTTCAAAATAGTCCTCGTGTATCTGAAGGCCCCAAAATTTATGCTGAACGACAATCGTCATTTCTTCGGGGAAACGGCTTACCAAATGGGCTGGGATATCCACGCCTTCAGCTTGTGTTTTGAAGGCGATATAAAAATGGTGCTCACCTTTCAATCCATCCCGTTCCGTATCAATAAGTACACTACGTACAACTTGCCTTAGGGCTTCTTGTACTTTCGCGTCATAGTCTATGTAGCTATCAGCCATTTGGTAACCTAAATCTGTTTCCCGCAATCACACTTGGGTCCTTATAACCACATGGATGCAAGCCGTGAAGGGGGAACGTGAGTTTTCTGCATAAATTGCACTTTGTCCGATTGTTATAACCTTTCATCGCAATTGTGTTGCCCACTTAGGTTGGGAGCGTAGCGTCCAAGGGCAGCGAAGGTTGGGGTGCCGATTAGTCGTACATACTGCAAAAATGTACCATCGGTAAGTGTCTTCAGCATATAGGCTGCCATAAAATGGGAGATGATGATGAAGTTTATCAAACCGGTTTCGGGAGCTGTGTGTGGCATTATGGCCTTAGCCTCAGCGGCACTTGCTGGAGAAAAAGAAAATACACTGATTGATAAGGTACTGAGTGCTTACGGAGGCGACGCGCTTACATCAGTGCGGACGCTAACAATTAATGACCGCTATAAAGTTTTGTCGATCGGGCAGAGTGCGAGTGCTGATGCCATTGATATTGCTCTTAATAATGTGAGTCTGACGATCGATTTTGAGAATGAGCGCAAAAGTGTGCTGTCCTGGAATAAGGGGCGAGGCGGTGTTTTCTTGAATCAGAATATTTTCGACGGCGAAAAAGGTATGGCGCTTAACCATATTCTCAGAACACGGACTGAAAATACCAATTTAAACTATGAGACACTTGGCGGCGGTATTATGCGGACGTCTGATGTTTCCTTGGTTAAGTTGTTAGTGGCCGCGAGGGGTACGGCGGTTCATAGCGGTGAGGAAATGTACCGTGGGCGAATCCACGACAAACTCACATATAAAATGGAAGGTAGTCCTGATTTGACAGTATTTATTGATCAGGAGACAGGGTTATTATCAAAAATGACCCGCCAGAACCCGCAGATCGGCGAACTAAGTTATGTGTTTACAGAGCACCGTAGAACGGGCGGCATTACTTATGCTTCTGACACTAACTTCTTTATTGCCGGTCAGCCTAATATCGTAACAGTGTCCAGAACTATCGAAGTTAACCCTAACATTAGTGATAAGTTTGAAGTTCCGTCAGGTTATACTGCACAGGGCGGAAATATTGATACCTCTGAAATGAGGTCAAAAGAGTTGGCTGAGGGTGTGTATTTCTCTGGGCAAAATGGTGGTTTTTCAATCTTTGTTGATGCCGGCGACCACTACGTCGGTGCAGGTGGTTACCCAGCTTTACCTGACCGCTTGAAAGCAGTTCAAGAACTGGCAGGAAATGAAAAGCCCTTAAAAGACCATGTTGTTACGCACCATCACACTGACCATCTGGGCGCTATGAATGAAATTGCCGAAATGGGCGCTAATTTTGTAACTGTTGATGCACACGTGGGCGCTATTAAAGACCAACTTGCAAACCCTGTGGACGACAACAGGTTTGTGCGTGTGAATGGCAAACAGACCTTCGGAAATGGTAAAGTAGAAGTTTATGATATCTCTACGGCCCATGCGGATCATTATTTGCTGTTTTATGTACCTAGGGCCAAGCTGGTGTTTAGTGCTGATCATTTTGGAACCAACCTAGAAACGGGCTTGCCTGCGGCAAATAAAAATATGGTTACTTTTAGGTCTGCGGTTGAGGCGTTGAACCTTGAGATCGACGGTTTTGTTAGCGCCCACGGTGTGCGGGTGTTGACGATGGATGACCTCAAAGCGGCAACCGATGGATATATGGAAGCATCCTGTCCAATAGGCTTCAGTATCTGCGCAAGTTAGTTTTTAGTGAAATAGTGCCCTGAGCTCTGATGAGCTCAGGGCTTTTGAGTAATATTAGGGAATGCGATGAGAGTGTCTGGTATTAAAATGTTATTGATCTTGGCGGTACTTTCTAGCTGGACGCAAGTGGCTTGTGCTGGTGAGCATGAAAATAGAATTATTGACCAAGTGGTGGAGGCATATGGCGGTAGCAATTTGCTAAACCTCAAGTCTTTGGTGTTAAAAGACAAGTTGAAGCGTTTTACTACAGGCCAGAGTCACAGCCCCTTTGAAGTGGATTTGAGCCACTATAATGCTGTTGTGAATATCGACTTTATCCGTGGACGAAAAGAGATGCAGTTTGTGGGTGGTGAGGGTGATAATATTTATATTCAACATAATGAGTATGACGGCAAAAAGGGATATCGGATCAACCATTCAGACCAGACGGTTTCAGAAAACGGTGCGTATCGTTTTGCGACAGTTGACCGGCGATTTTCACTACGCATAGATGCCGTTCTTGCGAAAATTTTACATGAGACAAGAGCTGGTGCCGTATATGAGGGCGAAGTGCTTTATCAAGGGGAGCCCAAGGAAAAGCTAAGTTTTCAGGCGGAAGGGTACCCCAAATTTACACTTTTGATTGATAAAGAAAGCGGTCTGATAACAAAAATGTCCCGAGCCCATTGGTTGCCGGGAACGGAGTTTGCTTACATCTACTCAAGGCATGAGCACGAAGGCGGTATTACTTTTGCTAAGGATGTTTATGTAATGAAGGGTGGGAAGCCAGAAACACTATCTGTGTCACGCTCTTTGGAGGTAAATCCAAATTTGGATGGGGCTTTTCAGGTGCCAACAAGTTATGGACCAGCGCCCAGATCAATATCTTTTGACGAAATGTCTGTTCAGGAGCTTTCGGCAGGTGTTTTTCTGGCAGGACAAGATTGGGGTTTTTCTATCTTTGTGGATGCTGGGCCGCACTATGTAGCTATGGGCGGATACGAAGACTTAAAGAAACGCTTAGCAGCTGTCCAAGCATACGCGAATAATACAAAGCCGCTCAAATACCAAGTTGTAACACATCACCATATGGACCATTTAGGCGGCATGGGTGAGGCAGCCGATTTGGGCGCAAGTTTTATTACTGTAAAAGAGCACGTTGCTTCTATTCGTAAATTTGCAGGTCGCCCCATTGAAGATGAGCGTTTTATTATAGTTGAAGGCGCTGATAGTATCGAAAATGGACTTGTGAAAGTGTTGGATTTCCCAAATGGTCATTCAAACCATAATCTCGTGAGCTATATTCCTGCTGCAAAATTAGTTTTTACAGCAGATTATTTCCTATCGCGTCAGGAAACTGGAGCTCCTAGCGGACATAAGGGTCTAATTGAGTTTCAGGAAGCTTTGCGCAAGAATGATTTCGAAGCAGATTTCTTTGCCGCGGCTCATAGTGGCCGGGTTTTAACTTCGGCGGATTTAAAGGCAGCACTGAATAATATTGCACCACCCGAAACGTGTCCGAAAAATTGGCCGCAGTGCATGAAATGACCTTGTTGCGAGTTCTTTAGAGAAGGGGCTGCACGCTCTTTTTCTGTGAAACCACTATAGAATTTTAGTGCCTCTGTTCTTTAGTTTCTAGAATGGATATTCACTAAGCTACGGCAAAGGTTTTGTTGGCTGGCTTTGTTTTGAGAATAGGCGCCGAATAACTTTGCACATAACCCAACCTACAACAATTAAGAGAATAGTGACCGGGAAGTACAGAGCCGGAATGTGAAGTGCCTGAGCTACATGGCGTTCATTTTTTTGTAAAGCAGCCCATTTGTGCATGCTGGCAGCAGCGAACTCTGGCGTCGCAAAAATCTCGGCAATGTCTTTTCTGCTTCTGTAGCGTACAATGACTAGTCGGTCCCATTCTCTTGCATTGCCGGTTAGCCAATTTGTACCAAAAATAGGATGAGAAGCTCGTGCAAGAAGCAGGGGAACCATCGTGTTAGAAAATTGCTCGAAAGCTTCTTTTCCTGTTGAAGACGTATTGTTGTGTTCAGGGTATCTGGCTATTTCATGATATTTGTAAAAATTGATTGTATAGAAGGGCCACCCATCATCCTCCTGTAGGAAAGCTCTAAAGGCCTCTTGGTCTTTGATGTTTTTGAAAGTGTTGTCCTGGGTGGAAATTTTAGCCATGTACTGATCAATTTCTTGCTGCTGTAATGGAGCGAGGTTCCAACTATACCAAGTCAAAAAGGCAATTAGAGCTCCCCATAGTACTATCGAAATTAAGGTGCGAGAGTTGTTGAAAGTTTCCATGATTTTTGTCCGATATTTTCACTTGTTTTTTTGCAAGTTAATATTTGTGTGTTAATTACTTGCATTTTGCAAGTAAAATGTTTATTTGTGTGAAGATGCTTACCAATTCAGAAAACTGCAGATCCAATTGTCCTATTAATTTCGCTTTGGAATTGTTTGGCGACAAATGGACTTTGTTAATCATCCGTGACTTGATGTTTAAGGAAAAAAGCTATTATGGGGACTTCCTCTCTTCTCAAGAGGGGGTGTCCACTAATATTCTGGCTGACCGTTTAAAACGGCTGGAGATGAGTGGTGTCATTTGCAAACTGGAAGACCCTGAAAACAGGAAGAAGCAAATCTATAGCCTGACGACCAAGGGTAAGGATCTGTTACCTGTTATGCTAGAGATAACAGCCTGGAGTGCGCAGTATGATGCTCACACCAACACCCCGCGAAATTTTGTTGCTGCACTGACAGAAGATAAACAAGCTGTTATTCACGCGATGAGAGAAAACCTTGGGAAATAGTGGGCCGTTCTGTTGCTAGGTGGCCCATCCCCCACCTGAAGTCGTCAAACCTCAGGAATTTATAAATGTAGTCCTAGTGACAGCTTACGCTGCAACTGCGAACTCGACGTTGTTGTCGTTAGCATTTATCATTTGTGGTCCATCACAGCGGTACCATCCTGAGCAAAAGGCAAAACACCGTTCAATACACGTCGATCCTATTTCACCCCCATCAGCAAAGGCCAAACTCAGAAAGATTGGTTCCTTTATCGTGGGAGGCGCCACCGAAAATGCTACCAGAACTGGCTAGCCTTTCCTGGTGGAGGTGCCGGGTACCGCCCCCGGGTCCGCAATACCTAGTAAATGCGCCGTTTATCGCCATAGCTGCCGAAGCAGCCCCTGTCATATAGGGAATTTGGGATTGGATTTAAAGAGAAATCAGTTCGCTGGTATCAAACTATTGGTGAAAGCTGCTGGTACGTTCACTAACAAACGTAAGCTCTTTGGGTATCTGGGTTTGTTTGCATGACACGGAATCCTCTATCCCAAAGAGAAAATATATAATAAATTTAGGGTTAGTCCCTCACGTAGAAAATATTTTGTTATTTCAAATATCCTGAATGCCCAAGTCTAAGTGCCAAAATGTCCCTGTGATGTTTTAGGAAATGGCTTAATTTCATGAGTAAGGGTAAATTTGCTGAGTGAATTGGCCTTGGCCCTATTGCCTCACAAGCTGCAAAAGCCTATAGCTGATGTTTAGGTGTGGTTAAGCAGCTAGTGGGGTTTCAGTGAAAGAGTATTTAGATTTATTAGCACGTATCAGGCGTGAAGGTACCTACCGCGGTGACAGGACAGGCACTGGAACATATAGCGTTTTTGGGCACCAAATGCGCTTTGATTTGTCAAAGGGTTTCCCACTAGTCACTACGAAAAAGTTGCACCTTAAGTCTATCATCCATGAGCTCCTTTGGTTTGTTGCTGGCGACACCAATATCAAATATTTGAAAGATAATGGTGTTTCCATTTGGGATGACTGGGCAGACGAGAAGGGTGACCTTGGTCCGGTTTACGGCCACCAGTGGCGCAGTTGGCCAACCCCTTCAGGGGAAACAGTTGACCAGATAGCTAATCTGGTTGAGCAGATAAAAAATAATCCCAATAGCCGCAGGCTTATTGTATCAGCTTGGAATGTTGCAGATGTTGACCATATGGCGTTGCCACCTTGTCATTGTTTGTTCCAATTTTATGTCGCAGACGGTAAATTGTCCTGCCAGCTATATCAGCGGAGTGCTGATGTGTTTTTGGGTGTGCCCTTCAATATCGCATCCTATGCACTCCTGACTCATATGATGGCGCAGGCTTGTGACCTTGAAGTCGGTGACTTTGTTCACACGTTTGGTGATGCACATCTTTATAGTAACCACATTGAACAAGCAGACTTGCAGACGTCTCGTGCTCCGCTTCATTTACCGCAATTAAAACTGAACCCTGATGTTAAAGATTTGTTCGCCTTTACATATGATGATGTCAGCATCGAGGGATATGAAAGTCATCCACATATTAAAGCAGCAGTTGCGATTTAAGTCGCGCTTGGGTGAGGGGGCATTGTGGTTCAAGAAGGCGTAAAATATGCGCGGAAGTTTGCTCTGCTTGGCAGTGTACTGGTTATTGGCTTAATCATTACATGGACTGCAACAAATGAAGCGGTGCGTATGGCTGGAATGGAAGCAGAGGCAAGCTTTAAAGGGCAGGCTGAGCTTTATATACAGCGAGTGCAAAACCGTATCGAAAATGGCCTGGTTGCTGCTCAGGATTTAGATAATTATTACCGAGCTGGTGAGCAAATTGATGAGTCCACCTTTTTGAGATTGGTATCAGCGGATACCCATTTCAGGAAAAATGCTGAGATTGTTGGGGTGGTTTGGCAACTTTTGCCAAGTGGGCATCAAGCATTTTCTGCGGCGATGCAATCACTGTATGGCGATGACCATCAGTTTGAAGTTGCAGGAGAAACCGCAGACGGCAGTTCTTTTGATCCAATCTTTCCTTTTATCTATTTTTGGTCTTCTACAGCTGCTGAAAAGGCACAGTTTCTTGGCCGAAACATGACTGAGAACCAAAGTGTAAAAGGCTTCTTACAAGAGGTTATGGTAGGTGGAGAACCATCCGCTATTGGATTGCCTGCGATTTCTGGTTTAGATATTGAAGCTGGACGGTATATTTTGGCCGCTAATCCAGCTGTAACCATTTCTGGAAATGGTTTTTTAATCATCCAAATCATTAACTTTGATTCACTTTATGCTGCGTCACAAAGCAGTGAGATTCTTCATTATGATGATTTCATACTGAGCGTTAAGACGAGTTGGGATGATGGTTCTCATGCCTTGGTTGTCGGGGATGATAAAGCGATAGACACTATAAATGCCAGTGTTGAAAAAGCGGTGAAAATTGGTGCAGGGCAGTGGCTGTTCACCGTCAGTCCAAAGCTCGGTGCAATTGAAGTTGATTATAAAGCTGCGGTGGTAACCGCGTGTGTCAGCCTGCTGCTGACAGGGCTGTTTGTTTTCATTTTTGTTTCGCAGTCACAACGATCTGAACGAATTGCAGCTATCGTCAAACGAAGAACGCGGGCTCTCAAGGAGGCACATGAAGAGCTAGAAGACCATTATCGTTTACTGCAAAAGATGAACAGAGATGTGGAAGAGGCAAAAAGTGTTGCCGAGCTTGCAAACCGAACAAAATCTGAATTTTTGGCGACGATGAGCCATGAACTTCGTACACCACTTAATGCGATTCTTGGTTTTTCTCAACTGCTTGGTGAGCAAGCGCTCGGCGAGATTGGCGACCCTCGCTATGTCGAGTACTCGAAAGACATTCATGCAAGTGGCTCTCACCTTTTGAGTTTGATCAATGACATTTTGGATTTGGCAAAACTTGAAGCTGGACAAGTGAAAATTGAAAAAACCCCAGTATATGCGATGCCTTTGGTTGAAAAGGTAATTACTATCCTGTCGCAGCAAGCCAGTGATAAAGGTATTGAATTATATGCCGAGTTTTCTGACACGTTGCCTGAATGTATACTTGGCGACGAGCTTAGGTTACGTCAGATACTCATTAACCTATGCTCAAATGCAATTAAGTTTACGAATGAAGGCTCTGTTGTTGTGCGTTTGCACGCTAAGCGCTTCAAGAATGGCACGCCCGGGTGGGTTCTAGAGGTTCAAGACACGGGTATTGGTATTCCTGAAGATAAACAGTCCACTCTTTTTGACAGGTTTACACAAGTTGATGCTGCACTGTCTAGGCGGCATGGTGGCGTAGGATTGGGTCTAGCTATATGCCGTGAACTTGTCGACAGAATGGATGGTAATATCTCCGTCAGAAGTATCCCAACAATCGGCACGACCATTCGTGTGCATCTTCCACTTGAAGAATCTACTGCGGATGATCTAGAACGAGATGATGAACTGATCTAACCCCGCCTTTTCTTGTTTTTGGAGTACTCTATGAGCCTGTCTATTATTGTTGCAATGGCCCATAACCGTGTGATTGGGGCAAAAAACGATATGCCTTGGCACTTGCCTGCTGATCTGAAGTATTTCAAAGCTACGACGCTGGGTAAGCCTATTGTTATGGGGCGTAAGACATTTGATTCAATTGGGCGACCACTGCCGGGCCGTCAGAATATTGTTATAACCCGAAATGAAAATTGGTCCCATGACGGGGTTGACGTTGCGCC
>CAXBKT010000144.1:0-9469 GCA_963976155.1 uncultured Kordiimonadaceae bacterium
CGCCATACACGTTTGTTCATTTCACGGCGAGTACGCACCCGTTTCTTCGTAACTGTGTTTAGCAATTCAGTATTGAGCACATCACTATTATAGCCCATCTGGGCGCGCACCCACTTAGCAACATCCTCAACACTCGCATTCACACCGGCGGCCGGTGAAACATTATAATAGTCTGGTTTAACTGTAACCCTGTGCCAACCACGACGGGTAAACACATGAGGTTCAGCCCTATCAGCTTCAGCGAGAAAACCTTCTAGTCCCACAGAACTATGTGCCATACCGAGTGGCTCAAAAAGGCGATCCGCCATCAAATCTTTAAAGCGCTCTCCTGTCGACTTCTCGATCACAGGCTCAATAAAGCTGAAAACAATGTTCTGATACCCGTAACAATTTCCAGGCTTACAAACCGGCTTAAGCTTCTTAAATCGAGGAATAATTTTATCCAGGCCCCAGCCATCCTCTAACATATTGTCATAAGAATTAGGCATCAGCCCCGCACTATGGCTCAACAGATGTTTCACTTGTACACGTTCAGCATGCCCCGGCGTCTTAAGCTTAAAGCCAGGCACAGCATCAACAACCTTATCGTTCCAAGCGAATTTACCTTCAGCAACGAGCATAGCAGCTAGTTCAGCTGAAAAAGTCTTAGAAACTGAAGCAAGCCGAAATACTGTATCTTTAGACACTGGCAGTTTTGCACCAATGGCTCGAGTACCATAACCCTCCGCAACAGTGATTTTGCCACCATCAATAATAGCGTAAGCTGCCCCAGGAATTTTATTTTCCATGACAGCGTCGCGAAATTTATCCTCAAAGGCATTTATCGTTGCAGAACTCGCGGCCGAAGCAGAGACGCTCATTCCGCCCCAACTGACACATAGAGTAACCACTACACCAAAAATAATATCAACACTCTTACTCAAAACATTCCTCGAATCGTTATGGACACTATGTTTAGCTTCTAAAAAACTTACTAATCGCGCGCGCAACCATATCAGGTTTCTCAGCGTGGAGCCAATGACCAGTACCCTCGATGGTCCTGACAGTAGCCTTTGGAAATAATTCCAGAATCACAGCTTTATGTTCTGGCAGTATATAATTGGAGTTTCCTCCTCGAAGAAACAGAACACTTCCCTCATAAGGACCTCCGCGATTACCTGCAACGATATGCATATAATCAGCGTCAATCGCTTCAACATTAAGCCGCCAACCCCAAGTACCAGATTCATTCCGCCGCCAGTTGGTTAGAAGAAAACTTAAGACAGCAGGTTCGTTCTCATAGTCAGTTAAGATAGCCTCGGCACCTTTTCTACCTTCGGGCGCCTCTTCAGCAACACGTCGCATACCCGCCAAGATATCATCATGGTGCCGCTGGTAAGTAACAGGTGCAATATCACCAACAACCAGCCGACTGACACGTTCGGGGTTATCAAGAGCCATCTGCATGGCCACTTTACCACCCATCGAATGACCAAAAATATTCGCCGAGCCAATATTTTCCTTGTCCATAACAGCACGAACATCCGCGGACATCTGGCTATAGCTCATGCTATCCGCATGAGGACTTCGGCCATGATTGCGGTGATCCACTGCAATGACACGGTACTCAGTTGCCAAGACACGCGCGATACCACCTAAATTATCAGCTGAACCAAAAAGGCCGTGCAATAGCAACAAAGGCTCACCTTCGCCCAAGGTTCTGTAAAACAGGTCCACCACGCTACTGCTCTTTACTAGCAAATACTGCTGCATGCCCCAAAGGGCCATTTCCGCCGCCAAAACCCGGTGCATGTTCAATAGCAGCTCGCACAAACGCCTGCCCATGACTAAAAGCTAGCTCGATGTTTTCCCCGCATGCCATGCCAGTGGCGATGGCACTTGCAAGCGTACAGCCAGTCCCATGTGTATGACGAGTATCTAGCCTAATGCTTTCAATCTGCATTTCTTCTCCATCGCTGGTTAATAGAATATCAACCAACTGATCTGCTTGCAGATGCCCACCTTTGATTAAAACAGCCTGCGGGCCAAGAGCCAAAATTGCTACCGCTGCCGCACGCATATCTTCTACTGTTTTAATTTCAAGACCGCTTAGAACTTCAGCTTCTGGGATATTAGGTGTCACCAACGTAGCTAGAGGCAACAACTCAGATATAAGGCTTTCAACAGCGTCGTCCTCCAGCAAGTGGTCCCCAGATGTGGCCACCATTACCGGGTCGACAATAACAGCGCCATCAAACTGAACCGCATGCAATGTTTCAACAACAGCTTCGATCACGCCGACATCATGCAACATGCCTATTTTAACCGCGTCAGCACCAATGTCAGACAAAACAGCTTTCATCTGGCTAACAACAACATCAGCTGACACTGGCATAACATCTGTGACGCCCAGTGTGTTTTGAATAGTCAGAGCCGTAATCGCTGTTGCCGCGTACCCTCCAAGGACCGTTATCGTTTTAATATCCGCTTGAATGCCCGCACCACCCGACGGGTCAGAGCCTGCAACAACTAACACCCGGCCTTGATATTGCTGACCTACTACCACTGGGTTGTCCCTATCATTCATGTGGCAGCTGTCTCGATTTCGCGGCATATTCCATCAACAATCTCTGTAATTTGGTCTGCACAGTCACCTTCTGCCATAACCCGCACAAGGGGTTCTGTGCCCGACTTCCGAATAACCAGACGGCCCTTGCCTTTTAGGACAGCTTCTGCGTCAGCAATAGATTGTTTCACATTCGGTGCTGACAGTGGGTTTCCGCCATTATAACGCACATTCTTTAACAATTGCGGCACGGGCTCAAAAAGCTGACACGCTTTCGACGCAGGCATCCCTGACAACACGATTTCCGTGAGCACTTGCAAGCCTGAAACTAAGCCATCACCTGTTGTGCTAAAATCGCTCAAAATAATATGGCCTGATTGTTCGCCGCCAACATTAATGCCTGTTTTCCGCATTTTCTCGACAACATACCGGTCACCAACTTTAGTCCGTTCTAGTTTTATGCCTTCAGATTGCATAAGGCGCTCAAGACCAAGGTTTGACATAACAGTTGCAACAAGACCACCGCCTTTTAAGACACCGCGTTTGTGCCAGTTAAGCGCGATGAGGGCCATAATTTGGTCGCCATCAATAATTTGGCCCTTTTCATCACAAAGAATAAGCCTGTCAGCATCACCATCGAGCGCAATACCCAAATCCGCGCCAGTAGCAATAACGCGCTCACACATTTGCTCCGGATGCGTAGAACCACAACCATCATTGATGTTAAACCCATCTGGACTAACACCCATGGAAACCACTTCAGCACCCAGTTCCCACAACACCTCAGGTGCCACCCGGTACCCAGCACCGTTTGCGCAGTCCACCACAACCTTGAGGCCGTCAAAGGTAATGCCCGAAGGCACTGTTGACTTCGCAAACTCAATATAACGTCCCCGAGCATCTTCCATGCGGGTCGCTCGACCCAAATGCTCAGACTGCACAAGAATATCGTTCACACCGTTATCGACTAGCGCTTCAATAGATTTTTCCTGTTCATCTGAGAGCTTATAACCATCAGGGCCAAAGAATTTGATACCATTATCATAATGCGGGTTATGACTTGCAGAAATCATCACGCCAAGATCAGCACGCAAAGACTTAACCAGAAGGGCAATCGCTGGGGTTGGCATCGGCCCAACCATATAAACATCCATACCTGCCGCTACAAAACCTGCCGCTAAAGCCGGTTCGAACATATAGCCTGAACGCCGTGTATCCTTACCGATAACAACCCTATGCACATGGTCTCCGCGGGTAAATACCCTCCCTGCAGCCAAACCAATACGCATAGCAATATCCGGAGTCATATGCCCCGTATTTACAGTGCCTCGAATACCATCAGTGCCAAAATACTTACGGCCCATATTTAGCCTTCCCCAAAACTAATATTTTTTATTGTGTGCAGCTTAGTAGGTTTACTCTGAAACGTCCATCATGGCTGCATCATTGAAAGCCTGTACCATAGCTAAAGCTTGTTTGGTTTCAGCCACATCATGGACACGGACAATCGACGCCCCAAGCTCAACCGCCCTCATAGCTGCGGCAAGGGATCCTGGCAAGCGTTTCGCCGGATCCTCCTCCCCTGAAATAGCCCCGATAAAGCTTTTTCTTGAAGCCCCAAATAAAATTGGGCAACCAAGTGTATGCAAAAGAGGTAGGCCATTAATAAGTGCTAGATTGTCTTGAACCATTCGCTTTCCAAAACCAATACCCGGATCAAGTATTAAACGTGATTTAGCGATACCCGCTGTTTCGCATGCAGCTATCCGCTGCGCAAGATAGTCATAAACGTCAAGGAGGGTGTCATTATAGACAGGCCTGTCCTGCATCGTTTTCGGGTCACCTTGTGAGTGCATTAAGATAATCGGCGCAATCGAATTCGCAGCGATTGATATACTCTCAGGGTCATAAGTAAGGGCAGTAACATCATTAATTACATGCGCCCCTGCCCCCAAAGCCTTTTCCATTACAAAGGAATGCCGTGTATCAATCGAAATCGGAATATTTTTACCCTGCAGTGCTTCAATCACCGGCACTACTCGGTCTGCTTCCTCGCCTTCCCAAACCGGCTCAGCCCCCGGACGGGTACTTTCGCCGCCGATATCAATGATATCCGCGCCTTCTGCTATCATACACTCAGCCTGAGCCAGGGCATTTCCAACATCGATAAACTTTCCACCATCAGAAAAGCTATCCGGCGTAACGTTTAATACGCCCATAATAAGAGGCCGCGTATAATTAAGAGATAACTCTTGTCCGGGCAGCTGCATACTCTCCCGGATACCGGCTAGCCCTGATAGCTGAGCCAAAATCTGCTCTGCAACAGGCCGAGCAAGTTCAGCTAAAATTGCTCTCACTTCAGCAACACTAGCGCGTGTATCACAAAATATACGGTTATCGTCACGGGCCAGAACTCGAAAGCCAGAAAACATCAGGCCTGTTCCCGCGAATGGTACCGCTCGCTCGTCCCTAAAAACAGGACCGACGGGTACAAGATAAATCCTCGCCCCGTCGATTAAACTTTTTAACTTCTCTAAACGCACCCAGTTTTAGCCTTCAGGCTGTGGCTCACCGTGGTCCACTCCTGCTGCTGGTACAGCTGTGGATGCCGCTGGTGGAACCGTTGGGGTCGTATCACTTTTCTTTGGTGCCTGACGAATAGGTTCTCCGCGTAGTAGCGTATCGATTTCTTCGCCAGAGAGTGTTTCATACTCGAGAAGCGCTTCAGCAATAATATTCAACTGATCACGGTGATCCGTTAGAATTTTTGTTGCACGGTCATTTGCAGCTTCAACAAACGCTCTAATTTCCTCATCGATTACTTTTGCTGTCGCACCAGATACATTCTGTTGTTTTGCAACAGAGTGGCCAAGGAACACTTCTTGTTCATTTGCTGCATACTGTAACGGCCCCAGCTTATCTGACATACCCCACTGCGTAACCATACTGCGGGCAAGGTTTGTTGCATACTGGATATCACTTGATGCGCCAGAGGTTACTTTCTCATGACCAAACACAAGCTCCTCTGCCACACGACCACCCATTGCAATCGCAAGATTCGCATGCATCTTTTCTCGGCTCTGAGAATATTCGTCTCGCTCAGGTAGACGCATTACCATACCAAGAGCACGTCCCCGAGGAATGATAGTCGCTTTGTGAATCGGGTCAGATGACGGGCAATGAATAGAAACAAGTGCGTGTCCACCTTCATGGTATGCAGTAAGCTTTTTCTCATCGTCAGTCATGACCATCGAACGACGCTCAGAACCCATCATTACCTTGTCTTTAGCATCTTCAAATTCTTGCATCGCAACAACTTTTTTGCCACGCCGTGCAGCAAGAAGTGCAGCCTCGTTTACAAGGTTCATCAAATCAGCACCTGAGAAACCAGGCGTACCACGTGCGATCGTGTTCACCTTCACATCCGGAGCAAGTGGCACTTTCTTCATGTGCACACCCAGAATTTTCTCACGGCCATCAATATCTGGATTCGGAACAACCACCTGACGGTCAAAACGGCCCGGACGCAACAGCGCAGGATCAAGAACATCGGGGCGGTTTGTCGCCGCAATAATGATAATGCCTTCGTTTGCTTCAAAACCATCCATTTCAACAAGGAGCTGGTTCAGTGTTTGCTCACGCTCATCATTACCACCACCAAGACCTGCGCCCCGGTGACGGCCAACAGCGTCAATCTCATCAATGAAGATAATGCAAGGAGCGTTCTTTTTAGCTTGCTCGAACATATCCCGAACACGGCTTGCACCAACACCCACAAACATTTCTACGAAGTCAGAACCAGAAATCGTAAAGAAAGGCACATTTGCTTCACCTGCAATTGCACGTGCCAGAAGTGTTTTACCTGTTCCGGGAGGGCCAACTAACAGTGCACCCTTTGGAATTCTCCCACCAAGGCGCTGAAACTTCTGAGGGTCTTTCAAGAAATCAACGATTTCCTCAAGTTCCTCTTTAGCTTCTTCAATCCCTGCCACATCTTCAAAAGTTACGCGGCCTTGCTTTTCAGTAAGCAGTCGCGCACGACTTTTACCAAATCCCATAGCTCCACCACCGCCGCCTTTGCCTTGCATCTGGCGCATAAAGAAAATCCAGATACCTATAATCAATAGGAAAGGCAACATGGAAAAGAGCAAGCTTGTAAAGATGCTCTGCTCTTCTTTAACTTCTTTGAAATCAACGTTATTGGTGCGAAGAATTTCATATAGATCAGGGTGGAAAGTCGGCTTCACCGCCTTTTGTACAGCACCTGTTGATGTCTCGAACTGAATGTCCTGACCTGTGATCTCTGCGGATTGAACCTGACCTTGTTCAACAGCGCCCAAAAACTGACTATAGCTGACTTCAGGGACACGACTACCGTTACCCTGGAACAGCTGGAACAGCGCGATCAATAGGATAACAATTAGTCCCCATACCAGCACATTCCGCATCATACCATTCACTATACTGCCTTTCCTTTGCTGTCACACCAACTCTTGGGTGCTCGGCAAGTAACTGTCACTTCTTATTATTTTACCCTCTATCAAATAAGGGGTATCCCCTCTTATGCAAGAGGTTGAGCCAATTTCAAGCTCACTTTTTTGTCAAAATATCCGTTTGAACGGATAGTTCAATCTCTATATTCACAAGCCGCTTGTATCCTATATGGGGTACTGCCTGCAATTCCCCATCATGAAATATGGCCGGAAGAACAAGCCCTGCTATGCGCGGTACATCAATTTGGTCAAAATTGGGCATTTCAGCCTTTAACTGTAACCAACCCTCTGCGCCCAACGCTGCGATTTTCATCCCCGAGATATCACCCTTCGTACGGATTGCAAACCGGTTATCCCAAATTACTGATTTTTCGAGAGAAATCGGGCCTTCTACAGCTGATAACTCACGTGAAACCATAATTTTCTCGCTTTTAGGCGCGGAAAACTTAGCGCCATAAAGTGTATGTCCCCTAAACTCAGTACTAAGCAACATATCTTTTAAGCGCTGCAGTTTTTCCATTCGGGGCACATACTCGGCGTTATTAAAGTAGCGGCAAACAGACGCCAACCCTCTAAGAATAATTTCTTCTGGTTCCGAAGCCAGCTTGTCGACATCAACAGTCAAATAACCACTGTCAAATATGGTCACAGCGCTTTTGAGCCAAAGCTGTTCATAATACTCTAAAGCATCACGACTACGCCTCAACCTATACGCAGTAGCCGCGAGCCTCTCAGAACTAAACCCCTCAAGCGGTGGGGCTGCCAACAAATTACGTACCCGCACACGGTCATAAGCTTCAGAACGATTACTTGGGTCTTCGATCCATTCCTGGCCCTCTGATTTTAAGACTTCAATGAGCTGACTTTTGGGGATAGACAGTAACGGCCGTACAATTGAAACACCCCCTCCAATATCGCGCTGAGAAGGCATTGCAGCCAATCCATATACGCCACTTCCTCTGGCAAGGCGCAACAATAGAGTCTCAGCCTGATCGTCTCTGTGATGAGCAACCGCAAGAAAGGGAATGTCGTTTTCACTGCACCAACGCTGCATCAAACTATAACGCGCTGCCCGAGCTTCTGCCTGAATATTTGAGGTTGGCTTCACGCCCTCCCATCTGAGCGTCACATGCTTAATGCCTTTTTCGGAACATACCTTATTCACAAACAACGCTTCTGTTGCTGAATCTGCCCTCAGACCATGATCAACGGTAATGGCCGTTACATCATAGTTTGATGCCGTTAACAGCAACAAGCTAAGGCTATCGGCACCACCAGATACGCCCACAGCTATTTTACCACCCAGTGTTACACCGAGCGCGTCATACATGGCTATTACATCATCAGATGTTAAAGGCACATCAGCCTCGTTCCATATCAGGACTTAACCGCACTTAGCGGCTTCACCTATCTGAGAAGCTCGTTTTCTAAGACGTGGCGACACACCTTCTTCGACCCGGCGAAATTCAGCCAATGCATTACAAGCATCTGTTCCACTATCCAGTTTCACAAGTACATCTGCAAGATCAACGAGCGCATCAGCACGCTTTGGGTGATTTGGGTGATCTTCAATCAATGAAAAAAGCTGCTGCGCTGCCTGCCCGTTACGGCCCTGCTGCAAGTGAATACGGCCTAGCCAAAACTTTGCATTCCCAATAAGAGCATTACCCGCATCCTTAGCAACAAATTTCTCCATCGCTTGCCGGCCACTGTTCAAATCATTTTGCTGAATGAAGGCAAAGGCATATTGATATTGAGCGGCAGCATCACCTGCTGGCAATTCAACCACCGGGGCCACTGCAACTGGTTGCTCAGGCGCCACATCCGGCATTATATTTTCTGATGACGTTGATTGTGTACTTGCATCACGGTCAGATGTAACAGCAAGCATATCTTCACGTTGTAGAGTCAATTCTTTACGCAACAAATCCAACGCCTGTTCAAACTGACGCTGCTTAAATTCATACTCTTCTAGGCGGCCATTTAGTTGACGCATTTGGCGTTCAACGCCGCCAAGCTTTGCCGAAAAATCAGCAATCAAACGTCTATCGCCAGACATAGGCACGCTTGTCTCAGGCATTTCCTCAGCGGAAGCATCTACACCAAGCCGTGCCTGCAACGTACGAATTTTGCGCTCAAGGACCTCAAGTCGTGCACTATTCACCGCATTACTGCTTTGTCCAATGGCGGCCGACGTCGCAGCCACTGCGCTGAGCATCATAAGGAAGGCCAATCCGGGAATAAAAAACGATGCGCGTACTCTCATACTCTGATCTCCTGCGTACCACTATTATCAAATACTAAGGCCATAAAAAGACAGCCCCGCCCCGGTTAACCCGGAACGGGGCTTAATTTTCTTAGGTGTAATCAGCTTAGCTAATTACCAAAACACCCCGACGGTTCTGATCGTGCTGACTAACTGCTGCAGGAC
>CAXBKT010000145.1:0-9425 GCA_963976155.1 uncultured Kordiimonadaceae bacterium
TATTCAGGTCCTTATCCGAAAGACCAAGCCCCGCAAACACTCCATTCATATCCATAATTTTCTAACCTGTTTTTTTACAATTATCTGTTCGCATAAATTTGATAAAATTATAGTTCCGCAACTGATGCCTTTCTCAGTTACCTAAAAGGGGAATTGAGAACCATTGCATTAGACCCCTTTAATGAAGGATCTTATCTTTTTCCTGAAGCGTAGCCTCAATCATCTTATCTAAACGAAGCATTTCACTTTTCATGGCGTCACTCACAGGTAAACTCATGTTATCAATAGCGCCGTAAAGGTCTTGGTAATGTTCAACAAGTCGACTTGGATAAAACATAACATCCTGCCAAACTTGTCGCTTCGATGCTATAGTCCGCTCTTCCCAGTCGATAATCGTTTCAATTTGTGGCCTATTCTTTTCTAACGAGCCTTCTTCCTCAGTTTTTCGCATTAGCGCGCCACGGCGATTAACCATCTCATTGACTGCATTATGCAGCTGGTTCAATTGTTGTTTCATATGGACAAGTATCGCCTGCTGCTCCGCAACTTGTGAATCAGTCACGTCAAGTTTGGGGTTCAACCTGATCTGCAAAGGTTGCTGAAGAGTGTTGTTATTAAATGAAAGCTCAATAGTAAAATTACCGCCCCGAATACGATGCCCGTCAACTATACTATCACTGCCACCAAGTGTGGAAAATGTATTTGGAATTTGCGTAAGTGGCTGTGTACGGAAGTCCCAAGCAATACGGTTCAAGCCTTTTTGGGCTGAAATATTGTATGCACTGCCACTGCCTCCTGCCTTTAATGTAGCATTGGGTTGCAACGTACGCATCAATTCACCCTCTGGCCCGTAAATATTGATAGCAAAACTATCCTTTAAAGGATTGATATCTCTTTCCAGATAGTAATGAATATAAGCCGCATTAGGCTGATCCAAATCAAGCTCAGAAAACTCAAACATATTAAAATCATATATGTAACTTTCCGTCGGCTCAAACAGATGTGCCTCACTTTTGATGACTTCAGGTGACATCTGCCAAAGTACATGCCGTTTTTCCAATAACCAGAACCCACGCCCTTGTGTGGACATAACGATATCATCCTTATGCAGAAGTAGGTCTGTTACAGGCACGTGTGGTAAATTTAGCTGTAGTGTTTGCCAATCTTTCCCATCATTAAAGGAAACATAGAGGCCCGTTTCAGTCCCCGCGTATAACAACCCTTTACGGGCGGGGTCCTCACGGACAACTCTCACAAAATGGTTTTGTGGCATTGTTTTCGACAGTAACGTCCATGTACGACCATAGTTGCTGGTTTTATATATATATGGCTTATCATCCCCGTGTTTATAACGAGTATAAGCAACATAGACTGTTGCTGCATCATGCGGTGATACCTCAATAGCATTAAAGAGACCGTCTTTCACACCGTTAGGTGTAATATTTTGCCACGTATCTCCACCGTCACGGGTAACATGCAAAAGCCCGTTGTCCGTACCAACCCACAGTGTTTTCCGACTCTCTCGCCCTTCAGCAAGATAGGAAATAGTTCCGTATGTCCCTTTGGTTTCAAACGCAAATGGGGCCGACAGTTTATCAGTTTCCCTATTACCGCCTAGACTAAGGTCTGGGCTTAGCTCCTCCCACGACAGCCCCCTGTCTACACTGCGCAATACATGATTTGCTGCATGATAAATAAAGTCTGGATTGTGCTGTGATACGATAATCGGGGCATTCCAGTTAAAGCGATATACAGGACCACTTTGATCATCGCTTGCGAAATCGGAAGTAGGGTAAATTTTAATATTACGGGTTTGCTTCGATTGACGGTCATATTCGGTTATCAACCCAGAATAACAACCCGCATACACCCTACGTGTATTGTTAGGGTTCACACCTACAAACCCGCTCTCACAGCCACCAACATATGTGTAATCTTCTTTGCTTAAAATGCCGTCATTATAAGCATTGCTGGTAATAGAAATCGCGTTCCTGTCTTGCTGCCCGCCATAGATATTATAAGGAACATCATGATCCGCATTTACCCGGTATATTTGCGACAATGGCTGACCATCATGCCACGTCCATGAAGCGCCAGAATCTAAACTAACATAAGCGCCACCATCATCGCCGAGGATCATATTTTTAGCGTCACTTGGCCGTATCCAAAGGTCATGATTATCCGTGAAAGGTTCCCCGGGAACACGTGCAAACGTTTTGCCGCCGTCAATCGAACGAAAGAAGCCTGAGTTTAAAACATAAACAGTATTTTCATCCTGCGGATCCGCAAAAATATCCATATAATACCAGGACCGTGCCTTGATACCAGCATTCTGGCTTAGCAGATACCAGCTATCCCCGGCATCATCAGAGCGATATAGGCCGCTCTGTCCATCAACACTTTCAACGATCGAATACACAAGGCCCGATTTTGCGCCAGACGGTGATACCCCTACCTTACCGAGCATTGAAGGTAAACCGGTTGTCAGTGCCTTCCATGTGTCGCCACCATCAACCGATTTATAAATGCCGCTGCCTTTGCCTCCGCTCACAATACCATCTGGTGTTCGCCTGTGACGCCAACTTGTGGCATAGAGTATTGCAGTGTTATTTGGGTCGATTTTCAGATCGGCAATACCTGTATCTTGATCAATAAACAGCTTCTTTTGCCAACTTTTACCACCATCAATTGATTTATAAATGCCCCTATCTATACTAGCGTTCCATGCAGCCCCCTGTGCCGCAACCAATATGATATCAGGGTTTTTAGGGTGTATAACCACACCAGATATTTGACGCGTTTTTTCAAGCCCAAGATGGGTCCAAGTTTTACCTGCATCCATAGATTTATAGACACCATCTCCGTATGACGAAGCTACGCCGCGAAAAGGTGCTTCCCCCATTCCAACGACAATAATATTGGCGTCTGATTCAGCAACTGCTATCGCCCCAACCGACCCAGTTTGAAACTGACCGTCAGAAATATTAAACCAATGTTGCCCGCCGTTCGTTGTTTTCCAAACACCCCCGCCTGTTGCACCCATATAGTAGGTGTTATAGTCTCCAATCACCCCACTAACTGCCGTCACTCGCCCACCGCGTTTGGGGTCAATGTTACGAAAGCTCAAACTGGAAAGCAGGTCACTATCCAATTTGACATCATTTGTTGCTGCGGCCATCGGCAAGGATGCAGCAAGTAAGGCAAAAAAACATGCGGCAGTTACCGCGACTGAGCGAACTATAGTCATACCTGACTTCTTTCTATGATTTAGGTGATGCCAGTAATAAGGATAACAACGAGTGCTATGGGTGAGAGATAGCGGATAGATAGCCGCCACACTGTTTCCGATAGAGAGGCCCTAAAACGCAGTTCTTTTTGCACCACATCACGAGATAATGCCCACCCTGCTAAAAGACATATAAGCAAAGCACCCAGCGGTAAAATTATGTTCGAAACAATAAAATCAATAAGATCAAACAGGTTTTTATTGGATAGGACCTCAATAAAACCAAGCGGATGAAAATCAGCGAGCACATTATAAGACAAAGCCATAAACACACCGACACACCAAGCTACGCCCCCCGCTAACAAGGTTATTGTGCGGCGATTCCACTCATATTTTTCCTCAAAGTGATGAACAACCGGCTCCAACAGGGCCACAGCAGACGTAAGCCCTGCAAACATCATAAGCAAAAAGAACATCCCCCCAACAAAAGCGCCGCCTGTCATGTTGCCAAACACCGCCGCAAGGGTAACAAAAATTAGCCCAGGTCCTTCACTCGCTTCAAATCCGTAAGCAAAAACCATGGGGAAAATAGCCAGTCCCGCCAACACAGCAACAAACATATCTGCGTATGCAATTACAAAGGCTGTTGTTGGAATATGCGTATCTTTCTCCATAAAGGCGCCGTACATCATCATAAAACAGAAGCCTACCCCAATAGAAAAAAACGCCTGCCCCAAAGCATTCAAAACAACCAATCCGGTAACTTTTGAAAAGTCAGGGATAAACATGAATGCCGCAGCTTTTGAAAAACCACCTTGAAAAGCCGCAAATACCACCAAAGCCGCAAGCAAAAGAAAAAATGCAGGCATTGCGTAGCTGGAAAGCCTTTCTATACCACCGTGTAAGCCACCCAATATCACAAGCACAGTGAAGGCAATGAACATTGTATGCGATAAAATCATGCGCATTGGGCTTGCAAGCATTTCGGTATAGGCAGAATTAGCTGCCACAGCATCAAACCCGGATAATTGACCTGTCATAGCCTGCACGGCATAATCCAAGGTCCAACCTGCAATCACACTATAGTACGTGAGCACCGCAAAGCAGGCAAAAACCCCCATATAGCCTACCCATTTCCAGTGACGCGACAATCCATTTTCTCGAGCAATCTCGATACAAGCCATCACCGGGCTTTTACCTGTCTTGCGGCCGATCATCAGTTCGCCAATCAAGATCGGAACAACAATGAGCGTAACCGCGATAAAATATACGAGAATAAAGGCACCACCGCCGTTGGTGCCCACTGAAGTTGGAAATTTCCAGACATTTGCCAGGCCAACCGATGCACCAACCGCTGCCAATAAAAATTTGGGTGTTGATGACCAAGTTTGAGTTTTCATGAACTCTTTATCCCCCTAAACAGTCTTTCTTTTTATATTTATAAAACGCTTGGCACTTTAAACTGCGACATAACGCTAGTGCCGCGTACAAACAGATAGATGGACACAATGAGGGTAAACTAAAACTACTGGTACTTGATAAAGATGAAACCGCCCAACACTTGTGTCACTTGAATAAGGCGGGCCATATAGCCCACCTTAAAATTTGTTACCGTCGCAAAACTAAAGTTAACCCACTACTTCGCCATAAAGGCGGTAAAGGTTTGTGCCGAATACCTTTTCCAACGCACCATCAGAATGGCCGCGTTTCTTGAGTCCATCCCAAATGGTTTCCATTCGACGAGGACCATTCAACTCTTCAAAATAAAGGGGCCATTCAGCTGCATGAAAGTTTGCGCCTTCTTCTGCTTTTAATTCAGCTATATATTCCTCAGTCATCTGAAGACGACGATGGTCTCGGTCACTGCCTATACATACATGATCAACGCCCGCCACTTTGATAGCATGTTCAATATGCTCAAAATAATAATGCAGGGCATCATCCTTCTCAAGCGTCATGAAAGGTCGCATCTGACAAATTCCGACCACACCACCCTTATCAGCCAAAGCTTTCATGTTTTCATCCGTCGTATTACGAGGATTATCATTGAGAGCCTTACAACATGTATGCGAAATATGCACAGGGACTTTAGAGGCTTTGATTGTATCAGCCATCGTGCGCATTCCAGCATGGGAAAGATCTATAAGAGTATTGGTTTCATTCAATTTCTGAACCAATTCATGGCCAAAAACCGTTAAGCCTGATCCATTAGTTTCCTTACAGCCTGCGCCAGCCCAGTTTTGGTAATTATATGTTATCTGGCATATACGTTGGCCAAGGCTATGGAACAGATCAACCCTGTCCAAATCACGACCATAATGGGTCGTATTTTGTGTTAAATAAAACAGTGCAACCCTGCCCTCTTTTCGGGCTTTATCAATGTCCGCAAGGCTTGTCGCCTTAAGATAGTATTGTTTCTTTTTCTCTATAAGGCGGTCATAATGCTGAATACCTTCTACAGTCACATCAAACGCTTCTTGCTCATACGTTTTGGGGTCACATAAGGTCACCCCAATAGCATCCAAACCAGAATCGATCATTTCTTCGACAAGGCTATCTGAATAAACCTCCCGAATTTCTCCCATGGCATCAAAAACCAATGCTTTTTGTGTAGGTGTTTTCCCTTTGCCAGCCATAGCTGCAAAAGTAGGGCCACCTGAAGCCATAAGAGCTGTGCCCGCGGCAAGACCTGCGGTGAAATTTCGTCTGCTTATCATAGTCATTCTCCCTCTCCCCGATTTTAAAATAACCGCATACGAGTGATACGGAAATTGTCAAAAAAGGGCGGCAAAAACCGCCCCTTGAAGGCTTTTAAAAATTATACTTCAATCCGGCATAATAATAACCACCACTGAGACCAAAGACACTATGGTTATCATACTTAAGACCAAAACGTTCCAGCCCCGGGCCACGACTTGGAGGGTATTTATTAAATAGGTTACGGGCACCTGCATGAACTTCGATATTCTCATTCACATTATATGTGACTTTTGCATCCATCAACACTTCTGCATCTCGTGGTAAGAAGTCATTGCCATTACGGCGTTTCCACGAACCATAATAGATCCCACGAACCATAAAACTGAAATCGCCAATGTTATGTGTAACAGAAAGATTACCATTCCAGCTTGGAATGCCGCGCTCAAACTCAAAAATTTGACCCGCGGAATAGAAGCCCGATGGATCTCCTCGCAAAATTTGCTGATTATAGTTTAAGGCGAGATTAAAGTCTGTGGTTGCATCACTTTCACCCCAGTCGGCAGTATAAGTGGCAATGATGTCGAAGCCACGCACTCTTGAGTCAATGCGGTTCTGGAAATAACGAACTGTCTGCACAGCACCACCATTTGGATACCCTGTTGCAGCCAGAGCAGCCTGATCAGCTGGCGTGGTGTTAATTGCTGGTGACAGTAAAAGTCTGTCGTCAACATCGATTTGGTAAAGGTCTGCTGTTAATGTTAATCCATTTTCAAGTGCGAGAACCAGTCCTGCTGACAAATTGAAAGAAGTCTCAGGGACCAGTTGATCTGAGCCAAATATTTGCGCAGCTTCTGAACCTGGCACAAGGACAGCATCAAGAACAAAGTCACCATCTGTACCAATTTGGGAAGTCTGACTTGTACCAAACAACTGCCCGGCCGCTGGTGCCCGGAATCCAGTACTGATAGCACCCCTGAAGGTTAAAACATCATTCACATTAAATTTGGTGGCCACTTTATAACTGAAATTTGTACCAAAAGCCTCGTAATCTTCATAACGAGCCGCAGCAGAAATCAACCAACGCTCCGTCACATCAGCTTCCATATCCACATAGAGAGCATAACTATGTGAGGAGTAATTGCCCGCAGATGCAGCCGCAAAACCCTGAAAACCATTTGACCCAACAGGCAGATCTTTCAACGGACCAATCGCATAGGACGCAGGCTCCCCTGCTCCAATCACATAGGCTTCATCCCGGTATGAGAACCCGCCAAAGATTGTAAGGTCGCTAAAGAACACATCATTCTCGATGTTATACCAGCCCTCTGCGTCTATTTGATATTCGCGTTGCTCCAGGGAGCCCGCATAGAAATCATTTGGAGATTCTACACCAAGGGACGGGTTAATTGTGTTGTTGATATTATAATCAACTTTGTTCTGGCCCCATCGGAAAGATAGATCCCAGCTAAACCCTTCTTCATTCTCATTTGTAACACCAAAGACATTACTGAAATCAGACTGATCCCCAAAAAACTCAGGAGTGAAACCACCCGGGTATGTTTGCGTTAAGTCGAATTTTTCAGGATGAATAGGTGTTTCGTCAAATACAGAATCACCAAACACAGAGTGAGCACCCAATCCCCCCGCAGCGCGCGGTTGACGGTAAAAGAACCCGATATGGCTATCAGATTTGGTATAGTTGCCATACATATAAGCGCGCATGGTATCATTGAGCTGCAAACCAGAATTCCATGCTGTTTTAATAGCATTATAATATGGTTCCCCAGTCTCAATAGCTGGAATTGGAACGCCAGTTTGGCCTTCATCAACCAATGCTTGAGCACCAGCGTGCGAACCAGCCCGATCAGTTTTTTGTTGATTGTTATACTGCGCACTAAAGTTTACAAAACCATTTTGACTAAGCGGCAAGCCAACATTCCCTTGCACATCTATTGTGCGTCCGCCGCCGTCCATAAAGGTACCCACGTGGCCTTGTACTGACCCACCTTCGTTAGCGTCTTTCAATGTTAAGTTGATAACGCCCGCAATCGCATCCGATCCATACTGTGCAGCAGCGCCATCCCTCAACACCTCTACCGATTTAAAGGCAATGGCAGGAATCATGTTAAAATCTTGGCCTTGCGAACCTGACGTGGTTGCATGCCCTGTGCCGATTGCCACAGTCGCGGACCGGTGACGGCGTTTGCCATTCATAAGTAACAAAACATGATCAGCCGGTGACGACCGTAATGTAATTGCCCGTACAAATGAGGAACCATCATTCAGGTGTAATCGTTTCGCATTAAAGCCCGGCACGAGTGTGCGCAAAGCATTATTCATATCTGTATAGCCAGTACTTTCAATCATCTCTGGTTGAAAGATATCGATCGCAACAGGGCTATCGACAGCTGTTCTACCCGGCCGCCGTGTACCAAGCGTTACAATCTCATCAAAATCATCAATAGTTTCCGTACCCGCTTCTTGTGCGTAAGTAGGAATAGTCGTGGCAGCTGCAAGTCCGAGTATGGAAACGGACGCCAGCCAGGACTTCATATTCTTCATACAAACCTCCCTAAGGTTATTAGATTCAGCAGGAGCCTTTCTGGAAAGAAGAAGCTGCCTGAATGAGGCATCCATTAGTTTTATGTTTAGCCAAACAAGCATAGAAAACGCCTGTGTCTTGATGGATGCTAAAGATAAAACGGGAGATTTTTAAAAATGCGACATACTCAGGCATTTCGCCTTAATATATTGATTAAACTTAGGAATCAAAGACGCAAGCAAACGCACCACCTGTGCATCAGCTACAGTGCGTCACCACAAGAACGTGATTTATGGGCTATGTCGCGTTAGATTTTATTCGTAGTTCGGCCTTTCGTTTGTCGACGTCTATTTCAAATAGGTTTTCCAAAGCAAATAACAAAGCGTCGGTATCACCAATAGTAAAAGTGCCACTAATGTGCTGTGTTTTAAGGCTCTCATCTTCAAGGATGATCTTAATATTGGAATACCTATTATGGTCTTTCACGGCTTCAACAAGCGCAACATTCCTGAAAACTATTTGACCAGTTCGCCATCCAACAATACGTTCCATATTGACCTTTTGGTGCGCGGTTACATTATACCTATCAACAAGACTAATGGCCTTACCGGCCTCTAATACCGGGACAACAGTTTTGGTGTTATTTTCGTCACCATCATGAATAGTGACTTTCCCCTCCAAAACAGAGACCGTTATCCGCTGCGCATCATCATTATCAACCATAATATTGAATTCAGTCCCGATAGCCTGCACCACTGTATCACCGACATGGACATTGAAAGGACGGGCTTTATCTGGCTCAACACTAAAGATAGCCTCACCACGATCCATAAATATGTCTCGTGCAGTCTCACTATAAATAACGCGCACTAACGTATCTGTATTTAAAGAAATAGAGGAACGATCAGCGAGCGTCACATTTTTTTGAGTGCCTATTTGTGTTTCATACAAAAGGGC
>CAXBKT010000146.1:0-9290 GCA_963976155.1 uncultured Kordiimonadaceae bacterium
AATGTCTAGTTTTGCGTTGGGAGGTGACTTTCCAGTAACTGTGTAGCGATGCGCTTTGCTGTCTCGGCACCTGAGGATGACCCTGTGACTTGCGCTGTAACGATTGCGCCTTCGAGCAATATGGCTATTTCGTCCGCCAGCTTGTCCGGGTCATCTGCCCCAGCCTCGCATGATAGCTCATACATATAGCGCCGGAGCATTTGCTTGAAGTTTTTGCTAACCTCTCGCACTGGGTTGGTGGGATCTGAGTATTCACCAACCACATTCACGAACATGCAGCCGAAGAAATTTTGGTCGTCAAACCAGTTTCGTGCGCTATCAAAAATTGCGAGTAATTTATCGCGAGGTGTATCCGCAAGCCGTTCCACGTTCCGCATGAAATTGTTTCGAAACACCCCATCATACTGTTGAAGTGAAGCAAGGATTAGTTCGTCCTTTGATCTGAAGTGGTTGTAGAGCGTTTTTTTGGAAACACCGGCGGTACGCATAATCGTATCGACACCAGTTGCATGGAAACCCTTCTTGCAAAACAGCTCAATTGCGACTTCAATAATATGATCTCTGCGTCCAGGTCTAGGCATATAGTGCTCCAATAGAAACTGATTAGTTTCCTTTAAGGTAAAGGGGAGCCTTGGCTTTATCAAGTCATAATTTGTTATTTTCTGGTTATTTCTGATCGAAAGGAAACTGGGAGTATAAGTATTTCACAAATATGTGACTAGTTGGTTTCTTGAAAAAGGAAACAGATCGGTTTATCTCTGTTGGTAATGGAAACAGATCGGTTTCCTTTCAGTTCACGGCTCATGCCATAAGGAGTAAAAAACCATGACACATATTCGCCCTCTAGAGCTTGCAGAAGCTGCGCCAAAAGCTCAGGAGTTACTCGGCGGTGTACAGCAAAAAATGGGTATTGTTCCAAACCTGTTTAAAGTGATTGCGCATTCCCCAGCAGCGCTTGAAGCATACCTTAACCAAGGGGCAGCGCTTGCTGGTACATCCCTGTCAATGAAATTGCGAGAGCAGATTGCCGTCACAATCGCAGGCGTCAATGGCTGTGATTACTGCGCTTCTGCACATACAGCAATTGGTAAAGGTGCAGGCCTCTCTGCTGAGGAGCTCACGGATAATCTCGCTGGTGGCGCATCAGACAGTAAAACCCAAGTAGCATTATTTTTTGCACGTGCCGTTGTTGATGGTCGGGGCTAGGTTGATGACGCAGCATTGCAGTCCGTTCGGGACGCAGGTTTCACTGAAGGCGAAATTGTCGAAATTGTCGCGCTTGTCGGGGCCAACATATTCACCAATTACCTCAACCACCTTGCCGGAACAGAAATTGATTTTCCGGTTGTTAAAACTTCATAAGGGCTAGACACATGAAAAAACTATTAATCGCATTCGCCGCACTTGTTGGCTTTACAGTTGCAGCGCAGGCTGCTTCATCTGATGTTGCAAACAGCGTTGTTGGCATACAGGGCTATGATCTTGTTTCTTATCACACGAGTTCAAAGCCGTTGCCGGGCAATGGTAACAATGTTGTGCGCCATAAGGGCGTGAACTATTTGTTTAGCAGTGCAGAAAACAAACAAATGTTTGCTGCTAACCCAGCGAAGTATCTTCCGGCCTATGGCGGTTACTGTGCTTTTGGTGTGGCCGTGAATAAGAAGTTTATTGGTGACCCCACAGTATGGGACATCGTTGATGGCACGCTTTACTTCAACCTGGACAATAAAGTGAAAAATATTTGGGTACGTGACGTGCCGGGCAATATCGAAAAAGCTGATGACAACTGGAAATCTATCCGCACTGTTGCCGCGGACCAACTTTAAGAAGTTAGTCTCTCCAGACTAGATCCTCGACTTAGGGTGGCGTCAGTCACCCTATTTTTTTGCCTAAAAAACTGTTCTATCCAACCATTTTCTTCAAGCGATTATCTGCATTCAAACGTTCGATTTCGGCATTGATGCGAGGCAATAAATCTGACCTGCTTTTATGAAGCCGTATGCGAAGGTCTGATGTGAAGATAATCTCTCCAAGTTCAACATCGTGTGGGTTCTCAGCCATTAGTTTTGCGAAGTCTCTGTCATTTATGGTGCCAAGGTTTGCGCGGCCTTTGTGGATTAGGATCAAAACATCATCGACACTGCGGCCATCAATGCGTGTACTCAGATAGTTGGAAAAGCTGTACTCAAACCCACGGACACCGGCAAAGCTGTAGTTCCGTAATTGTTCAGGATCAGTGATAGGTACAGTTTCACCGCGCCGAAATACATAATGCTCCCTCGCTTCATAAAAGCTGTCGCTAAAAAGCTGAATGGCTTGTTCCTCGGCTCTATCCCTAAAGGCCGGCACCGCGCAGCAATCAAGCAGGATAAAGCCATCAACAAACAAGCGGCGCCTACGCCCTTGCTGAGCGGCCACAACTATGGTGTTAAGCCCTGCTTCATTCAGGATGCCATGCCACACGCGGGACAAAGCCGGCGAGTCTGCGAGCGCCACCGGTAAGGGGGCATCATAGTCAATGGCAGAGCCGTTTTTTGTTAAGTCAGGTGCTCCCTGAAAAAGGCAATTGTGCGGCCCCACGCCAGCTCAGCGGCTTCGGCGTCATAGCGACTGGTGGTGTCATTATGGAAGCCGTGGTTTGCACCTTTGTACATATGCATGGTGTAGTGTTTACCGTGTTCCTTAAGAGCCGCCTCATATTCGGGCCAGCCAGCGTTGACACGTTTGTCTAACTCGCCGAGATGGATCAGAAGCGGGGCATTGATGTTCGGCACGTCCTCCGCTGGCACGCCGCCGCCGTAAAAGGGCACCGCTGCCTTGAGGCTGGGCACCTTGGCCGCAAGCCGGTTTGAAACACTGCCACCAAAACAAAAACCAACACAGCCTACATTCCCGGTGCAATCTGGATGGTTTTGCAGTGTTTCCACAGCAGCGGCAAAATCTTCAACCATTTCATCCCGGTCACGTTTTCGTTGCATGGTGCGGCCGTCATCGTCATTGCCGGGGTAACCCCCAAGCGGGAAGAGGGCGTCTGGCGCGAGCGCAATGAAGCCGGCTGTCGCGACCCGCCGCGCTACGTCGCGTATGTATGGGTTAAGGCCTCGGTTTTCATGGATGACAACAACGCCCGGCAATTTTTCAGTAACGCCAGCGGGTTTCACCAAATACCCTTGCATGTCGCCTGCACCGTTCGGGGATGCATACGGCACATCGGTTGCCATAATATGGGGGCTGTCGGTGGGTACTTGCTCGGCGAGCGCATAATTTGGCAGCACACTGTCTGCCAGCGCCGCAACCGTCACGCCGCCAACCGCGAATTTTGTGAGCCTGTCCATAAAGGTACGGCGGCTCATAAAGCCATGCGCATACTTGTCGTAAAGGTCCAATACGCCCTGAGGTGGTTGAGATTGGTTGTTGCCTTTTGTCATATAATCGTCCCCCGGTTGATGTTATCCCATATGGCTCTAACGCCTATAAACTCTACCATAAAACCAGCCGCAACTGGTAAAATTCAGACTGAACACTATAGAGGAACCTGTTATGGTGGCAAAGTACCGTTTGTATTATGCAGTGTGGTGAAGCTTTGCAAAGGACTGAAAATGGAGAAGCTTAAATACCCACTTGCGACAGGGTTGTTGTCTTTACTTGTATTGTTCATTCTTCAGAATATGGCAGTTGTGGAGTTGAATTTCCTTTTCTGGTCATTTCACTCGCGGCGGTTTTTTGTCATTGCTTTTGCCCTTTTTGTTGGTTTTGTTATTGGTTGGGTGCTGTGCTCACGAAGAAAAAACCGGCAGGACCGCGACGCACTGCAGGCGGAAGATAAGTAGCGGTTGAAAACTAAAAGGGCAGGGGGATATGGACGAAATTCTGAAAAATATTGGCGCGTCAACGGAGGTTGTAGTTGATGTTTTCCCTCAGGTTTTAGCCGCCATACTGGTTTTGGTTGGTATGTTTCTGCTTGGTCGGTTGAGCGGTAATATTCTGCTGCGAATAATGAAAAAGAGTGAGCTTTCTGCGACCCATCAAAAGTTTTTCCGCAAATTACTTATTGGTCTTTTTATGGTTATTGGTGTGTCTGTTGCGCTGAATATTCTTGGGTTAAAGGCAGCCTCAATGGGCTTGCTAACAGGTGGGGGCATTACGGCCCTTGCTATCGGGATTGCTTTCAAGGATATCGGCGAAAACATACTTGCCGGGATTTACATGGCGTTTAGTAAGCCTTTCACTATGGGGGACCTTATAGCAACAGGTGAATTTGAGGGCACCGTGCGGGATGTAGAATTGCGGCACACTCATATTCGTACATACGATGGCTCTGACATTTTTGTACCCAATGCCAAAATATTTAGTGATGCTCTGGTGAATTACACGCGCGACGGGCTGCGGCGTATTTCCTTCACAGTGGGGATTGATTATGCCGATGACGCCAGAAGGGCATGTAGTCTGTTGCAGGCGCGTGTGCGCACCTTAGACAAAGTTTTGCAATCTCCCGAAGCGGTTGTTTCGATTAACGGGCTAACGCCACAATATGTTGAGCTCAAAATATACTATTGGATCAATACCTTCGATAAGGCTGGAAGTATCTGGGACATTAAAAGCAATGTGATGGATACCTGCCGTAAGGTCCTGATTGAAAATGGATTTACTTTCAGCTCCGATGTAGCAACGGCCAATGTGCTGACTGTGCCAGAACCGGTGAAAATAGTGCAGGGAGATAAATAGGGCTGCTGGGTATTATGTGCCGGCTGCCGGAATTGCTGGTTGCGCCCTTGTTTTTGGTAAGCGGCTGAAATATAATGGATTAATAACTTCGGTATGTGGCCCCTAATTTGCAACGCTGGTTTCGTATTTCGATACGAAGAAAACGTAAAGAAACAGTAGGAATAAATACATGACTATTACATCCAGCACAGACGCCCAAGTGAACGCAGTAGTACGTAACCCGTTACAAACTGCTGAAGCAAAATCAAATCAGAAAACCAACGCGGAAACAAAGCCTTCCGCGACAAGCGAAACGCCTGCTGTGGTAGTTGAAACCACAAACCAAGCACCGGCGAGCGCGTCAGTTGCCGCAAGCGCTGAGCTTGAAACGGCTGAAGATGCACTTAATGCAGCACAGGCCTTTAGCGCCGCATTTGCAGGGCAAAATAGCTCAATCGCGAACGCATCGACTGGCGCAGTCGCTGGCCTGCTATCTGAATTTGAAGCTGCAGCTGCCTAATCAGCTCTAGCGCTTTCCCATTTTGTCATTCGCCGACTTGATCGGCGAATCCATCTGCCATACAGCTAGGGCATGCAATATTACACCTACATGATGGCCAGCGGTAAAAATGGCACGCTTTATATTGGCATGACGAATGACCTCGTGCACCGTGTGTGGGAACATAAAAACCATGTGGCTGAGGGTTTCACAGATACCTACAATGTAACAAAGCTCGTATGGTTTGAAGTGCATCAGGCAGCCGAAGCCGCCATTGTGCGTGAAAAACGGTTGAAGCGTTATAAACGCGATTGGAAGATTGAGTTGATCGAAGCTGACAACCCGCATTGGGATGACCTTTACGAAAAGATCACTAAATAGCATCAAATATCTCGTCATACGACAAAGTGTATAGCTCGTCATGCGACGGCTAGACCGGCGCATCCATGTTTATACCGAGCTGTGGACTCGCCGATCAAGTCGTCGAGTGACGATTGTGGGCTATTGCCCGTTGGTTTTTTTGGAGGTGGAGGTCTCTATAATTGGTAGGGTAGCCGTATATTACCAGTTTAGTTAGGGTATATCGCTATAGTATGTTTTTTCGAGTCGCGGACCATTTTTGTCGAATGGATAGAAGAAATTTGACAAAATATTACGAATATCATAAAATTATACGTATAAAGAATGCCAAATTTGAGCGAACTTTTTTGTTGACAGGTGTGGTTTTTTGATTTAGGTCTAACCAATAATCCGCTATAGCTCTGCCTTTTTTATGTTTCCGTCCTTGACGGAGATGCTCTTTCGAATTTATTATAGTTCTACGTAAAAAAGGGAGCAACTTTTTGGTCACCCCCTTTTTGCGTGTCGACCACTTTGTAGTGGCTTCACGGCGTAGGAACCTTATGGTACTATATGTGGTCGGCTTTTTCAATCAGAATGTAACTAATTGTTACGTTCATAAAAGAAAGGGTTTGGCCAATGAGGGCTATTTCCGAGTTAAATGATACTGACATTTTAGTCATTAAATCCCGTCTCAAGCAGGGCCACCAAGTCCAGAAAATCGCTCGTGATTTCGATATTAATATGGGTCGTATTTCCGAAATAAAAAACGGTAAACGTGCTTCGCATATTAATTTAAATCAGGGGAGTTTGGATCTTGAGTAAATCTAAAGGGAGCTCAAAGACAGTTGCTCATCGCAGTGCCGTCTCCGGTCGGTTTGTAAAGGAAAGCTACGCCAAAAGGCATCCTAGGACGACTGTGAAAGAAACTATCAAAAAGTGAACTTTTGATGAAATGTCGGGGGAGGGGCTAATAGCCCCTTCACTTCTTCCAAATTTTCTCACCGCTACCGGGTATGCCTAGGCTTTCCCAAATGGCGTCTACCTTGTCGACCACTTCGTCATCCATGGCGATTTCTTGGCCCCATTCGCGGTGGGTTTCGTTGCCAATTTTGTTTGTGGCGTCCATGCCTAGCTTGCCGCCAAGGCCGCTTTCGGGGCTGGCGAAATCAAGGTAATCAATAGGTGTGTTTTCGATGGTCACAATGTCCCGCACCGGGTCCATGCGCGTGGACATTGCCCACATCACATCTTTCCAGTCCCGGCAGTTGATGTCATCATCCACCACAATCACGAACTTGGTGTACATAAACTGCCTGAGGAAGGACCATGCACCCATCATCACCCGCTTGGCGTGGCCAGCGTATGCTTTGCGCATAGAGACAACCGCGATGCGGTAGCTGCACCCCTCTGGTGGTAACCAGAAATCCACAATCTCAGGGAATTGTTGTTGCAGTAGCGGAATGAAAACTTCGTTGAGCGCTTCACCGAGCACGGATGGCTCATCTGGTGGCCGGCCCGTATAGGTACTCAGGTAAATTGGGTCTTTGCGCATGGTAATGGCGGTGACGTTAAACACCGGGAATTTCTCAACGCTGTTATAGTAACCCGTGTGGTCACCGTATGGGCCTTCGTCGCGGTAATCATTGAGGCTGACGAAACCCTCAATAACAATCTCTGCGGTGGCAGGTACTTGCAGTGGCACTGTTTTACAGTCCACGAGCGGTACTTTCCTGCCGCGCAGCAAACCGGCAAACTGATATTCGCTGAGCGTATCCGGCACAGGTGTTACGGCAGCGAGGATCGTGCCTGGGTCCGCGCCGATAACAACGGCTGCTGGCACGGGCTCAGGGCTAACGTCTTTCCAGCGTGCATATTGCTGCGCCCCGCCGCGGTGCTTTAGCCAGCGCATCAGGGTCTGGTTTTTACTAACCCGCTGCATGCGGTAAATGCCGAGATTATAATTATCCTCTGCTTTATCAGAAGGGCCTTTTGTTACCACCAGCGGCCATGTGATTAGGGGCGCAGGCTCACCGGGCCAACAGGTTTGGATCGGTAGTTTATCAAGGTCTATGTCATCGCCAGTTAGCACAATTTCTTGCACGGGTGCTTTTTTAACGCGCTTTGGCTTCATGGACAGCACTTGCTTCGCCAGCGGCAGCATTTTAACGGCGTCCTTGATGCCGCGTGGTGGCTCAGGCTGGCGGAGGAAGGCGAGTGTTTCACCCACTTCACGCAGCTCATGCGGTTCGCGGTTCATACCCCATGCCACGCGCTCAAGGGTGCCAAACAGGTTCACGAGCACAGGCATGTCTGATTTTTCACCGCGCTCATTGATGACATTTTCAAACAGGATCGCTGGGCCGCCTTCGGCCAGCACGCGCGTTTGAATTTCCGTCATTTCAAGCTCAGTTGAAACTTGTTCGGTGACACGGACTAGGCGGCCTTCAGCCTCTAGCCGCTCGATAAAATCTCTGAGTGAATCATAAGCCATAAGGCGCTTATAAATCAGCTTTGCCGCCCGCGCTACTTTCAAAAGCAACCGTAGGCGAAAATGTCGCGCCGAAGATGAGTTTCTTGTTGCGGTCAGGAAGGCATTAAATTTATGCTGTATCCATATTGGGGGAATATCATGAGCAGTAGCTACCGTGTGCAAGAACAAGACGACGGCAGTTATATTGTGCGGTTTGGATGGCGGGCTTTAGCGTACCGTCTGAGTGCAGAAGAATTTGGCAAGTATCGTCGGCTGGTACATTTCTTTATACTGATGACAATAACGGCTGTGGTTCCGATAATTTTTGTTTTGGCTCTTTTTACCTTTGTTAGAATTTTTGATAGGCCAAGTTTAGCGAACGTGTTTATATTTGTCTTGGTTGTGGGCTCAATATTGGAATGCCTATATGACCATCATAGGGTTCAGGAAAGTGTATAAAGGCTATATCATTGATACAGTAAGGAAAATGGCGCCGTGACTGAAATGACTGGAACACCAATTACGCGTAGCGGCGGTTATCTTATTCGTGTTGGCTGGCGCTCAATTGGCTATAGTGTCGACCGAGATACTGAAAACCGGTATCGGCGTACGCGTGCCATCCTATTTATTTTGGCGATAGTTGTTGGCGTAGCGGTTGCTATGGGGGGCGAATATATATTTTTCACCTTCGTTAGCCCATTGGCGTCGGAGTATCTTCCCTGGATCACAAAAACACCCGAGCTGTGGCGGCTGATGATTTATAGCTTAACCTTGGTTGTCGGTGGTTTAGTCTATGTTCAGATAATCGGCGCTGTTGGGAAAAGTATGGTTAAAGGGCGGGACCCTTTTGATAACGGCTATGACTTAAAGGAGCAACGCCGAAGGGCATCCTTTAAGAAAAAACGCGTTCTTATTCCGCTTGTTTTGGTGCTCGGGGTTGTCGGTTTTGCACCGCTTTCACTGGCGTTTAGCGTACAGCTTTTGCTGTGTGCTGTGCTGGGGTATTTCTTGGCTGAAGGCCTCTATTTCAAGTTTTCCGGTAAGGCAAAATAGGCCTGATTTTCGAAAAAGCGCAGACAATCATGTCAACTTGGAAGGGGACATGACTGCCTGCTAGGCGTTGAGGCGTAACTCAACAAGGCGGCAAGCAAACCCGATCAGCTGGTTTGACCTGCTGCCTGCTCTATTGTTGACGCCCAAGCGTGCTGAATAGAAGGGTGTAGGCACTGAACGGTCGAGTTTATAAGCTGAACGGTTGATTTGGCTTTTGTGCCA
>CAXBKT010000147.1:0-9145 GCA_963976155.1 uncultured Kordiimonadaceae bacterium
TGGCGCTGACTACATCCACGTTGATGTAATGGATGGCCATTTTGTGCCGAATATCACAATCGGCCCTGATGTTGTCAAAGCGCTCCGCCCCCACAGTAAAAAGATATTTGATGTCCATCTAATGATCCAGCCCGTGGACCCTTATATTGAGGCGTTCGTCAAAGCAGGCGCAGACATTATTACTGCTCATATTGAAGCAGGGGCTCACACGCACCGCACGCTTCAGGCAATTAAAGCACAGGGCGTAAAGGCAGGCGTTTCACTGAACCCCTCCACCCCAGAAAGTGCTATCGACTATTTGTATGAAGAATTGGATCTTATTCTTGTAATGTCAGTTAATCCGGGTTTTGGCGGACAATCCTTCATTTCAAGCCAGCTTCGGAAACTTGAAGCCATTCGTAAACGCATAAACAGCCTTGGTTTAGACATTGACCTTCAGGTGGACGGCGGCGTTAATGTAGAAACCGCGCGCCAAGTTGTTGACGCCGGAGCAGATCTACTAGTTGCAGGCAGCGCCACCTTTAAAGGCGGGCCAAGTAAATACGCTGAAAACATCAAAGCCCTAAGGGGCTAACCAGCAAGAGGAACGGGCGCATCATGACTGTCGCCTTCGATCAATTTGCTAGATTTACATCCAATGCGCCGCTAACACGCGCAACCCTTCGGCGCGACACAAGTCGCCACCTACTAAGTTCACTTTTTACCAAAGTAGGGCGCAGTGTGCGTGAGTGGGGATATGGTACCAGCCTTTACGAACAACGGCTGCGCGGCAAGCACCCCTTGCAACTGCTTGGTAGCCCTGATGACCCGGCACCTGGCAATGCGACCTTGGGCTCAGCCATATTCGGCGGCGATATGTTGTTTGAAAATGAGCAGTGCAAAATCAGTGAACGGTTCTGGCAACAACTAGAAGGCTGTTCTCCTGCCTTTCAAAAATATGCCCATAGTTTCCACTGGCTACAAGACCTTGCCCAGACCAAAGACCAAGCAAAAGCCCGCGACGCCGCAGAAACCATCATTGGCTGGTGGTTACCTGTTGGAGAATCTTGGGACAAAGAAATCTGGGATGCTGAAACACTAGCACGTCGCCTCATCAACTGGCTAAGCCACGCGCCCTTAATTTTATCTTCCAATGACCTTGTCTACCGTTCGAAGCTTTTACTAACTGTGGCACGCCACGCCAGACACCTGATGCGTGTACACGGCGACACTAAACCTGGGCTTCCAAGGCTATATACAAGCGCTGCGCTGACCCTAACCGGCCTCCTCTTACCCAACGGTGATGCGTGGCGTCGACGCGGCATGCAAGCACTTGAAGAAGCGAGCAAAACTTTCATCCTGCCGGACGGCGGCACTGCAAGCAGAAATGCATCGGATGCTATTCGCGCAATGCAACTGTTAATCATCGTTCGTACAGCATGCGTTGATACTAACGGCGACTTACCGCCATGGATTCAAATCACACTCGACCGACTTGCACCCTATGTACGCGCCATGCGGCACGGCGACGGCAGTCTTGTACAGTTTGGCGGTGCCTCCGCAGAGGGCGGGCACGGCGTTGAAGCTATTCTTGCAGCCAGTGACGCGCGCGGAAAAGCCACAGATAACAGTGCACACGCAGGCGTGCAAAGGGTACAACTCGCACATAGCTGCCTGATTGTGGATACAGGGACGCCCCCAGCCTTTTTGCTATCAGCAAAAGCACACGCAGGCACAGGGGCCTTTGAATTTTCATCTTCCGAAGACAAAATTATTGTTAACGTCGGCGCCGCAAGTGAACGCGGACAAATACCAGAACTAGCTCAAATGGCACGCACCACTGCCGCCCATTCAACGCTCGTGATTTCAAACCGTAACAGTACCCGCATCCTCGAAGACAAGCGCCTAGGTGCTGGTGTCAGTGAAACACTCACCCTACGTGAAGGGCTAGAGGATGGTACACGCATCAAACTGATGCATGATGGCTATGAAAAGCGCTTCGGTGTTAAGCATGAACGCAATCTCAGCCTCACGGATGACGGCAAGAAACTTGTCGGTGAAGACAAATTGTTTGGCCCCAAACTTAAAAAACTGCATGGCGCCGAAGTATTAGTCCGCTTCCATTTACACCCAACAATTGAAGCACATGTAGCCCCAGATGGTCGCATTACGCTCGAGACACGTAGCGGGAAACTTTGGATCTTTGATACCGAGGACGGCGCTGCAAAAATTGAAGACAGCCTTTATGTCGGCCACCCATTAAGGCCCGAGGCATCAAAGCAGATTACAGTTACTGTTCCCGTTGAACAAAATAATACACCCATATGCAAATGGGTTTTGAGTGAAATGGATAGCGCTTAATCTATCCCCGTTAAAGATACTAAGGCATTAGAAACATGAGCACAGTTAAAATTAGTCGCGCCCTCTTGTCCGTGTCCGACAAATCAGGCCTTGTAGAACTTGGTCAAGCCCTTGTGGACGCTGGCGTGGAGATTTTATCCACTGGTGGTTCCGCAAAAGCGCTCCGAGAGGCAGGTGTTGCAGTGAAGGAAGTAGCTGACCACACAGGCTTCCCTGAAATGATGGACGGCCGGGTGAAAACGTTACACCCCAAAATCCACGGAGGCTTCCTTGCGCTGCGTGACAATGAAACACATGTGGCTGCAATGAAAGAACATGACATTGGCGCGATCGATCTAGTTGCTGTGAATCTATACCCTTTTGAAGCAACGGTTGCTTCAGGTGCTGATTTCGACACCTGCATCGAGAATATCGATATCGGCGGCCCTGCCATGGTGCGCTCAGCTGCAAAGAACCATAATTTTGTGACCATCGTAACGGATCCACTTGATTACGCAGGCGTCATTGCTGAGCTTAAGGAAACAGGTGGTACATCACATGCAACGCGTAAGCGCCTTTCCGCAAAAGCATACAGCCGTACGGCCGCCTATGACGCAGCTATCTCAGCATGGTTCGCTGCCCAAAACGGTGAAACATTCCCTGAACGTGCTTCTTTTGCAGGTACAAAGATTCAGGAATGTCGTTACGGCGAAAACCCACATCAAGTTGCCGCTTTCTATGCAAATGCAGAAGTTCGGCTTGGCATCGCGACAGCCACGCAGCACCAAGGCAAAGAACTTTCATACAACAACCTCAATGATACGGACGCGGCTTTTGAGCTTGTCAGTGAATTTAACCAGTCAACGCCAACAGTCGCTATCATTAAGCATGCCAATCCGTGTGGTGTAGCCACAGGCGCGACGCTCAAAGAAGCTTACGAAAAAGCCCTTAAGTGTGACCCTGTGTCAGCGTTCGGCGGCATTGTCGCCCTCAATGATGCCCTTGACGCTGAAACTGCGGAAGAAATCGTCAAAGTATTCACTGAAGTGATCATTGCACCTGATGTAACGGACGAAGCCAAAGCCATTATTGCAGCAAAGAAAAATCTACGGCTCCTGACAACAGGTGGCCTCGCGGACCCAACACAAGCCGCAAAAATGATTAAGTCCGTTGCTGGCGGCTACTTGGTACAGAACCGCGACATTGGTCGCATCACACGTGATGACCTAAAGGTTGTGACCAAACGTGCGCCCTCAGAACAAGAGCTCAACGACATGCTGTTTGCCTTCCAAGTTGGCAAACATGTTAAGTCAAACGCAATTGTATATGTACGTGACGGTATGACCGTTGGTATTGGCGCGGGCCAAATGAACCGCCGCGATAGCAGCCGTATTGCAGCCATCCGCGCAGGCGAGGCCGCTGAAATGGCAGGCGACACTGAAAGCCTCGCAAGAGGGTCTGTTGTCGCGTCAGATGCCTTCTTCCCATTCGCTGACGGTTTGCTCGCAGCAGCAGAAGCCGGTGCAACAGCTGTTATCCAGCCCGGTGGTAGCATGCGCGACCAAGACGTAATTGACGCAGCTGACGAAGCTGGTCTCGCAATGGTCTTCACCGGCATGCGCCACTTTAAACACTAGGTATTTGTGATGAGTCAGCTAAAAGTTCGAGCGGCAAATGAAGGGGATATCCCCTTCATTCTAGCCTGTGAAGCAAGCCCAGCAGGGAAGTTTATTCAAGCAGACAATGAAGCAACGCACCGCGCCAACTGCACCAATCCAAATTTTACTTATTTAATTGCAGAAGACAGTCAAGACCAGCCGCTTGGCTATGCCATGCTAGTTACATCAGATGATGGCCGTAAAGAATGGCGGCGCATTATTATAGGAAACCCCGGAAACGGTATTGGCACAACATTCATGCATGCTGTTATCAAAGAGATTTTTACAACTGGCGCACCGGCTATTTGGCTTGATGTCTATGAAGACAATGAACGTGCACGCCATGTCTACAAAAAATTAGGTTTTGTTGAAACAAGTATAGCTCCAGCACCTCACAGCCCAGATCGCAATCTCGTCATTATGGAACTAACGAGCCCCGAATAGCGGCAACAAACTCAGTTAGCTTGCCTTCCTCATAACCCTTCTGCGGTACGGCACCCCAAATCGGGTCGGGCCACGCAGGGTCATTCTCAAACCGCGCGACAATATGGATGTGCAACTGCGGTACCATATTGCCAAGCCCGGCCACATTCATCTTTTCCGCACCTGTTAAGGCTTCAAAACGCTTAGAAACAAAAGCAATTTCTTGCATTAATATTTGCTGGTCATCAGCAGGTAATGTGTGGATCTCTCGCACAGCATCACGCTGTGGCACAAGTATCAGCCACGGATAATTGGCATCCGTAATTAAACGCACTTCACAAAGCTGACGCTCAATAACAAAGGCTGAGTCCGCTTCTAACCTGGGGTGTAGCTTAAACATAAATATAGCCTTTATTCGGATGACCTTTTGATCAACACCCGAAAATACTCAACCTGTCTTGCGAGCGCTCTAATGTCGATGCTTTCATTGGTGCCGTGGATACGCTTTAGGTCGTCAGGCTGGAAAACAAAAGGCATAAAACGATACACATCATCTGCAACATCATAATAGTGTCGTCCGTCTGTACCTTGCACCGTTAAGGTTGGTGCAATCGGAATATCACCGAACACTTCGCGGGTTGCGTCTGCAATTAGCTTATAGCCTTCGCCGCCTACCGATGACATGCGCGTTGCCTCACGGCCACCAAGCTGGGTTACCTTCACTTTATCATCTGCCACAATCTCACGCGCGCGGCTTACAACACTTTCTACTGTATCGCGTGGGTGAATACGGTAATTCACGATTGCCTCACCATACTGCGGTAAAATATTGGGCTTGGTACCAGACTTCATCATAGTGAATGCTGTTGTTGTATGCATGAAGGCCGCGACCGTTGGGCTACTGGCTAACTGCTGCCGAAGCACAGGACGCGTTGCCCAAAGGTTTGCTATGGCAAAACGCCCACCAAAACCCATCTCAGGTGCCACAGCAAAAAGGAAGCTCTCTAAATGCTCGTCTAATATCTGCGGATGCGGGTTCTCTGTTACCAAATGGCCAGCTTTGGCCGCTAAACTTGCCGCAGTATAGGGTTTTGGGGCGCTTGAATGACCACCTTCATCCTCAGCAGAAAACTGAATGGAAACGGAGCCCTTTTCACCGAGAGAGATAAGCGCCACAGGTGACTGAACACCCGGAATAACCCCTTGCGCCATCGCCGAACCTTCATCAACCGCCCAAGCAAGCTGAACACCTTGTTCCTTCAACCGAGAGGCCATCAAAGCCGCACCCTTGTCACCGCCAAGTTCCTCATCGTGGCCAAAAAGAAAATAAATGTCACGAGCAGGGGTAAAACCAGAAGCAATGAGCGTTTCTGCAGCCTCCATCAAGCTAATGAGAATACCTTTGTCATCCATCGCTCCACGCCCCCACAGAATGCCTTGTTCGTCGATAACACCAGCATAAGGGGGATGCTGCCAGTCCTTAAGGCCGTAGGTCGGCACCGGCACCACATCCATATGAGCAGTGAAGGCAATGGGCCTTTTGGCTGTAGCCGATCCTGGCCAGCGATACATAAGTGAATAATCACTTACTGTTTCTAGTTCCATCACGCGGTGCACACCCGGGTACGTTACGCGCAGAAAATCTTGGAACCCCGAGAAAGCAGCCAAATCCGGCGCCTGATCAAGCGACCAACTAATAGTTTTATAGGTAATCGCTTTGGAAAGGTTGCTTGCAACACGCGACACCTCGGCTTCATCCAGTGTAATCGCCTTTAACTCTACCGGCGCCCCCGCAGGTAAAAGGAAAAAGGTGCGCGCGGCCATGACCGCAACTAGCACCAACAAACCAAGACCCAATAAACGTAGAATTTTCACTAGAACCCTCCCCGACTAGAAATCTATGAGAAAAGATAGGGCGTTATCTGATGGATTGAAGTATTTTATCGCCATTATCCCCAATAAAAAAGCCGAGCAAATTGCCCGGCCCTCTCAAACGCTTACTACCCAAACACATTAGTTGTTTGTTGCGTCTTCTATTTTTTTCTTTGCTTCTTCCATCGCTTCTTTGGCTTTTTTCTCTGCCTCACTCATGGCGTCGGCAGCTTCTTTTTTCGCTGCATCCATTGCTGCAGCGCCTTCTTGCTTGGCAGCGTCAACAGCTTTTGCAGCCTCTTCTTTTGCAGCATCCATAGCAGCACCAGCTTGTTCCTTGGCACCGTCCATTGCGTTCTGCGCTTCTGATTGTTCAGCCGCAGCTTCGTCTGCAGGCATCGCCGCTTTTTTCTCTTCGCCGCCATCATTGCCGCACGCCGTTAGTGCAAGCATCGCAGCCCCAGCCATCCCATAAAAAATTGATGAGCGCATAGTCACCTCCCCTTGGTACCTGTTCGAAATTTCAAACAAAAACAGCTCCGCCACCACGGCTTAACTGAAAGAAAACAGTATAAACTTTTTACATAGAAACTTCAACTGAGTGTCTCGAAAAGACATCCATAACGATTAAAGCATTTTTTCTCTAAATTTACAGATATCCGTTAACTTGCATTTGCTGCACTCAGGCTTGCGGGCTTTGCAAATATAGCGCCCAAGCAAGATAAGCCAGTGATGAGCATGAAGAGCGAAAGGCTTAGGAATCACTTTCATCAAAGCATCCTCAACCCGGTCCACATTCTTACCCGGCGCAAGGCCAGTACGATTTGACACCCTAAAAATATGCGTGTCTACCGCGCAGGTCGGTTGCCCGAACGCAATGTTCAGCACTACGTTCGCTGTTTTGCGGCCAACCCCCGCGAGCGCCTGCAGCTCATCAAGGGTATCAGGTACTTGACTATTATGTTTTGCTATTAGGTCTTCACAGAGCTTGATGACATTCTTGGCCTTGGAATTAAAAAGCCCAATAGTTTTAATATGCTGCTTGAGGCCATCCTCCCCAAGTGCCAGAATTTTCTCAGGTGTATCACCAACAGGCCAAAGGTTTTTCGTGGCTTTGTTTACGCCCACATCTGTAGCTTGTGCCGACAACACAACCGCAACCAAGAGCGTGAACTCATTCACATAATCTAGCTCACCTTCAGGGTTTGGGTTATCTTCCGCGAGGCGCTCAAAAAAATCAAAAATCTGCTGACGATTCAGTTTCGAGTATTTACCAGCCATTAAATATCACCTGCCAGTTCACCAACCACACGGCACAAACGCTGGAGGTCCAAATCCCGTGATAGGCGGTGGTCACCGCCCGGTACCAATATTACCTCAACATCATCCCCGGTGATTTTGTCAGCAATTAATTGCGCAGTTTGCCAAGGCACATCTGGGTCTTCGGTGCCTTGAATAAGCCGTACCGGGATATCAAGATGGAGCGGTCCAGCAAGCAACCGGTTGTTCCAGCCATCCTCGATCAAGTCTTTTGTAATCGTGTAAGGGTCATCGCCGTAGTCACAAGCCCTGAGCATAAAGCCATTCTGCAACACTTCTTCCCGCGTTGCTGCGTCAAAATCCTCATGCCACATACGCACCGTGAAATCAGGCGCAGCGGCAAGCCCGACAAGGCCCTTGATACGCCCCGGCCGCGCCTTGGCCGCCAGTAGGGCGATCCAACCGCCCATTGACGAGCCAACAATGATTTGCGGACCCTCGGTTAGCTGGTCAATGACAGCTATAGCGTCTTTCGCCCAAAGCCCGATGGTGCCATCTGCAAACTTACCTTCCGAGACACCATGCCCCTGATAGTCAAAACGAACAAACGCACGCCCTTCGCGCTGGCACCATGCCTCCAAGGCGGTTGCTTTGCCGCCTTCCATATCACTCATGAACCCCGGTAAAAACACCACACCCGGCCCTTTGCCAGCAGTTCGACGATAAGCGATTTTGGTTCCATGATTAGTTTCAAGGTAAGAGGCGGCTGACATACTATACTCCCTGTTGGCCCTCAGGTTTTCCATCAGCGACCCTATGCCGGAAACTCCCTGCCCGCAAGGTACCCTAACTACGTGGTCCACAAATATTTTTGAGTGCCTGCCACTCTACTTCAGAAATTACTGGGCGCGTTTCACGTGCTGGGCTCGCCGCCTGTATTAAGATTGCGCGCTCTTCTGAGGATGGGTGGGTCGATAGGAAACTCATGAAGGCAGGCTCACTATCCTTCTGCTCGCTTGCCAACCGATTAAAAAAGTCAGCAAGTGCATAATGATCAACACCAGCTTCAAAAAGGGTGTTCAAAGCCTCTACGTCGGCCTCTTCCTCCATACTTCGACTAAAACCAAGCATCACCAACTGCTGCACAATCTGACTGGCGTCACTGCCAGAAAAGATCGAGGCAATAACACCGATGCCTATTGCCCGCGTTAACCCGCGGAGCGCATGCTTGTGGTTTACATGTCCCATTTCATGCGCAAGAACACCTGCAACTTCATCAGCCGACTCTGCTTTCTCAATCAATCCGCGGAATATGACAATTTGCTGACCCGGCACAGCAAATGCATTCACAAGGTCACTGTCCGCAACTCGCACGATCAATCTGTCTTTGGCCGCCCTTGGTTGCAGGCGCGTGACCATTGCCGTTAGAGCGCGCTTGCCTGAAGATGCCGAGCAAACGCCACCATATTCCTCAATATATTCATCCGCGATCGCGCGCCCAAAACTTTCGGCATACGAATCTGGAACAAGGGCAGGCAAGATTTTCTCAATTTGCCACGCAATCACACCGAGGAAGGTGACAAAAGCAAACAGAAAAACACTGATTTTCAAAC
>CAXBKT010000148.1:0-9122 GCA_963976155.1 uncultured Kordiimonadaceae bacterium
TGGGGGATATTGATGTGCTAGGTAATTGGGCTGATCAGGAACAAACGCGTCGGTGCGCGATTGCTTAAGCATGTGACGTGCTAAACCCACAGGTATTAGCGCCAGCAAAGCGATCAACAGGATATAAACAGTGATATTTCTTAACCTATCACGCACGATGGGTATTTCTCCGTCAGCAGCTTTTCTTATATCTTACACTGATTACATCGCCTATATGAGGAAAAATAGTACTTGCTTCAAGTGGAAGCTGATGTGCACACAGTAAAGTATCGAGTTATCGGAGGAGGTATTCCGTGCCTGACAGTGAGGTAAATCACGAAGAAAAAGGCCAGACTGAAGGCAGTGGCCGGCCATATCTGATTGTCCTTGGAAACGAAAAAGGTGGTTCAGGTAAGTCAACGACAGCAATGCATATTGTCGCCGCACTGTTGCATGAAGGTTACCGTGTTGGCACGATTGACCTTGATGCTCGGCAAAAAAGTCTGACTCGTTACATTGAAAATCGCAAGGCTTACTGCGCGGAAAATAATATCAATTTGCCGCATCCCACAGAAAAGGTTGTACCAAAGTCAGAATTTCGCACGTCCGATGCGGCCGAAGCTGATGAGAAAGCTAGGTTCGAAGCGGCTTATTCGGAGCTTGCGTCGGATGTGGGTGTAGTTGTGATTGACTGCCCGGGTAGTGACACCTTCTTGTCACGGCTTGCCCATACTGCAGCTGATACACTTGTAACCCCTGTGAATGATAGTTTTGTCGATTTGGATCTTTTGGCGCGTGTAGACCCTGAGACGCACAAAGTTGTTGGGCCAAGCTTGTATGCTGAGATGGTCTGGAAAGCACGCCAGCGCCGCTCTATGGCTGATGGCAGCACTATTGACTGGGTAGTGCTCCGCAACCGTGTTGGTGCCTTGCACGCAAAAAATAAAGAACGTGTAGAAGGTGTTTTAAATGAACTCGCAAAGCGCATAGGGCTACGCTATATACCTGGTCTAGGGGAGCGAGTGATTTACCGTGAAATGTTCTTGCGGGGCTTAACTTTGATGGACCTTAAAAAATCTAAAGGTTTGGATGGTAAAGGTCTCTCTATGTCACATGTCGCAGCTAGGCAGGAAGTACGTAACCTAGTCGATGCACTTAATTTACCATTTCGCAAAATGAAAGAGCAATAGCATATGATTTGGCTGGTTCTTGGGTTGGTACTGGCGGGCACCCTGCTGATGATGCTTAACTGGTGGGCAAAGTCAGAGGTAGCGTCCGCTAAACGATCCTTGATGTGGGGTATTGTTGCGCTTTGTGCAGTGATGGCGATACTTTTACTTGCGGCCGGGCGTAGTGTTTTGGCTGTGCTGCCTGCGGGTTATGCAGCTTGGCGAATGTTTGGTGTGGCTCGTACTTTGTCTGGGCTTGCTGGTAAGGCCAAGTCGTTCAAGGGTAATAAGCCTGCTTTTGGTTCTAGTGGAAGTATGTCTCGAGAAGAGGCGCTTGAGGTCATGGGGCTTGAGGAAACTGCCACACGGGATGAGATTAATGCTGCATATCGCAAACTTATGGCGCAGTGTCATCCAGATAAAGGCGGTAGTGATTGGATGGCTTCAAAGCTTTCTGATGCGCGGAAGGTGTTACTCGATAAATAGGCCTTCTGAAAAGTACGAGCCATTGTAGCTTAGAATTTCCACCAAACTACCTAAATATCATTGACCTGCTTGCAAGCGACTGACACTTTATTCTTTCGTATTTATATCGAATTCGTTCATTTTATTGAGGCCTATATGTCTACATATACTTTCCACCCAACGATCCTACGTGAATATGATGTCAGGGGTATTGTTGATGACACTTTGCATGTTGCGGACGCGGTTGCGCTTGGCAAAGCCTTTGGTACTCAGGTGCGTCGTGCAGGCGGAAAGCATGTCGCTGTTGGGTATGATGGTCGAGTTTCTTCTCCGGAACTCTCGAGTGCCTTAATGGAAGGAATTGCGAGCACGGGTATAGATGTGACCTGTGTTGGTCTCGGTGGTACGCCCATGCTTTATTACTCGGTGTTTGAATTGGATTTGGACGGGGGTATTATGGTGACGGGCTCCCATAACCCACCAAATTATAATGGCTTCAAGATCATGATCGGTAAAAAACCATGTTTTGGTGAAGCTATTCAAGCCCTTGGTAAAATTGCCGCAGAAGGTGACTTTGAAGCTGGTGAAGGGGCTATCAACGAAGAAGATATTTTTGATCGCTATATCGACCGACTTGTCCGCGATGTTGATATGGGTGACTTTAAGGTTGCATGGGATCCGGCAAATGGGTCAGCAGGCCCGGCGATTGAAGCCCTCGTAAAACGACTTCCAGGTACGCATATTGTCATTAATGGGGAAGTTGATGGTACCTTCCCAAACCATCATGCTGACCCAACAGTAGAAGAAAATCTCCAGCAGCTAAAAGATGTTGTTAAAGCTGAAAAATGCGACTTAGGCCTTGCCTTTGATGGTGATGGTGACCGGATTGGTGCAATCGATAGTCAGGGACGTGTCGTCTGGGGCGATCAGATGTTGGCAATCATGGCTGGTGACCTTCTCGAAGAGCTACCCGGCGCACCTATCATTGCAGATGTTAAGGCCAGTCAGGCGCTTTTTGACCGTATTGGGGAGCTTGGCGGCAAACCTGTTATGTGGAAAACGGGGCATTCACTTATCAAAGCAAAAATGGTTGAGCTTGATGCGCCGCTCGCGGGCGAAATGTCGGGCCACATTTTTTATAAGCATAAATTTTATGGGCACGATGATGCGCTTTATGCCGGCATTCGTTTCTTGAATGCGATTACCACACAAGGTGGAAGCTTGGACACATTGAAGGACGGCTTGCCAAAAGCGATCAATACGCCGGAACTTCGTTTTGACTGTGATGAAACACGAAAGTTTGAAGTGGTGGAAGAAGTGAAGGCAAGCTTGGAGGCTGCTGGGGCGGATATGTCCACGGTAGATGGTGTGCGCGTTCAAACTAAGGACGGTTGGTGGTTACTGAGGGCGTCTAACACACAGGCTGTTTTGGTTGCTCGCTGTGAAGCATCAAGTGATGCTGGTTTGGATAGGCTAAAACACGCACTGGTAGCGGCACTAAGTACGGTTGGTGTTGAGGCTCCGGCAAACCTTTGATAATATTAACAGGCCTTCACGGCATTTTTACTCTTTTAGTGCAGATTTAAATCACTACATTAAAGACGTAGGAATTTGGAGGAACAATGCCAGATAAAGATAAAGACGATGACAACGGTGGTGCTGGCACGGGTCTGCTAACAAAAACAGAGCCCAAAACCAAAAAGCCGTCTATGTATAAAGTCCTTCTTTTGAACGACGACTATACGCCTATGGAATTTGTGGTCCATATTTTGCAACGCTTTTTTCGCTTGGCGATGGAGGATGCAACTGATGTGATGCTTGCTGTTCACCAGCGCGGTGTTGGTGTTTGCGGCGTTTTCACCTACGAAGTTGCTGAGACTAAAGTTAACCAAGTGCTGGCGTTTGCCAAGCAGCATGAACACCCGCTGCAATGCACATTGGAGAAAGAATAAAGACCGCCTATTCCAGATTATATGGAGGATTGTATATAGTGCCTAGTTTTTCACCACACTTAGAAGAGACGCTTCACCGTGCCCTGAAGGAAGCCAATGAGCGAAAACATGAATATGCTACGTTAGAGCATCTTCTCATGTCTTTGCTTCAGGACCCAGACGCGCTTGCGGTACTTCGCGCTTGCGGTGTGGATGTGGAATTGCTTGGCACGCAGCTCTCTGATTATCTTAATGATGACATGGAAAACCTGAAGGTTGACGCTGATGGTTTAGATGCCACCCCAACGGCTGGATTTCAGCGTGTTGTTCAGCGCGCCTTATTGCATGTTCAATCATCGGGCAGGGAAGAGATGACTGGGGCAAATTTGCTCGTAGCATTATTTTCTGAGCGAGAAAGTCACGCTGTTTTCTTTTTGCAAAGTCAGGATATGACACGCCTCGATGCGGTTAGTTATATCTCTCATGGTATAGCAAAGGTACCTGAACGCAGTGAAGCGCGCCCTGTTGAAGGTGCTGATCCTGAAAGTGAAAATATAAATCCAGGTGAGGCGGCAGATAGTGGCAAAAAGTCTGATTCAGCGCTGGCCTCATACTGCGTTGATCTGAACCAAAAAGCCAAAGAGGGCAAGATTGACCCGTTAATTGGACGTGGTCCTGAGCTTGAACGCGCTATTCAGATATTATGCAGGCGCTCAAAAAATAATCCGCTTCTTGTGGGTGACCCGGGCGTTGGCAAAACAGCAATTGCTGAAGGACTTGCTCGACGTATCACTGAAGGTGATGTGCCCGGCGTATTGGACAATGCCATTATCTTTTCTTTGGATATGGGATCGTTGCTGGCAGGGACCCGTTTTCGTGGGGATTTTGAGGAACGCCTGAAGTCTGTTGTAAAAGAGCTTGAAGGTACAGAGGGTGCCGTTCTTTTCATTGATGAGATACATACTGTGATTGGAGCAGGGGCGACATCAGGGGGGGCCATGGATGCCTCCAATCTGTTGAAGCCAGCACTTGCAAGCGGCTCAATTCGCTGTATGGGGTCAACGACGTATAAAGAATTCCGTAGTCACTTTGAAAAGGACCGTGCTCTGTTGCGTCGGTTCCAGAAAATTGACATTAATGAACCATCCGTAGCGGATACAGTCAAAATCCTGAAAGGCTTGAAGCCTTATTATGAAGAGCATCATGGTGTTAGGTATACAGCCGAAGCTTTGAAAACTGCTGTGGAGTTATCTGACCGTTATATTTCTGATCGGCGTCTGCCTGATAAGGCGATCGATGTGATTGATGAAACTGGTGCTGCGCAAATGCTGTTGCCACCATCGAAGCGCAAGAAAACTATCAGCGTTAAAGACATTGAAGCAGTAGTCGCAACGATTGCTCGTATTCCACCTAAGTCTGTATCACGGGATGAGACTCGGGTAATGAGCAAGCTTGAGGATGATCTTAAACGGGTTGTCTTTGGACAGGATGCTGCAATCGAGGCATTATCCTCTGCAATCAAGCTATCACGGGCAGGACTGCGCGAGCCAAATAAACCAATTGGTTCCTATCTGTTTAGCGGTCCAACAGGCGTGGGTAAAACTGAAGTTGCGCGTCAGTTGGCGCACCTGCTCGGTGTTGAGTTACACCGCTTTGATATGTCTGAGTATATGGAGCGGCATTCGATTTCGCGGCTTCTTGGTGCACCTCCGGGGTATGTTGGATTTGACCAGGGCGGGTTGCTAACAGATGCTGTTGATCAGCATCCACATTGCGTACTGTTGCTCGATGAAATTGAAAAAGCGCACCCTGATCTATTTAATGTGCTGTTACAAGTCATGGATAATGGTGCTCTTACTGACCATAATGGGAAGAAAGTTGATTTCCGGAACGTTGTCATTGTCATGACCACGAATGCTGGTGCGCGGGACCTTAGTAAGTCGGCGATTGGTTTTGGCCGTGAGACTGATGACACTGCAAGTGATGAGGCAATTAAGCAGACGTTCAGCCCGGAATTCAGAAATCGCCTTGATGCGACAGTACCTTTTGGGTTCTTGCCGCCTGAGGTTGTGGAACGCGTTGTTGAGAAATTCATTCTTCAATTAGAACTGCAGCTTGCAGACCGTAACGTTGAAATTTCACTTGATGCAAAAGCGAAAGCTTGGCTCGCAGAAAAAGGGTATGATAAGCATTACGGTGCGCGGCCTTTATCTCGTGTTATTCAAGAGCATATTAAGAAACCATTGGCTGACGAGCTGTTGTTTGGAAAGCTTTCTAAAGGCGGCGAAGTTATTGTGAAGGTTAAAGATGATAAGCTTGTTTTTGAAACAACAGCTTATGTTCCCCCTACACAGTCGAATTCGACAGGCCCAAAGGCTGGAGGTAGCCCTAGTGGTAAGGTTAAAGAGACGGTAAAGTAATCTTCTAAAAGGATAGCTCATGTTATCTACGGATCGTTTGATCCTTCGGAAATGGCGTCAAGAGGACTTGGTGCCATTTTCGCTTTTAAATGCAGACCCTGAAGTGATGCGGTTCTTTCCTAGTGTTCAAACAACTGAGGAGACGCGGGCTTCAATGGCGCGTGTACAAGCTCACATTGAGGAAAATGGCTTTGGGTTTTGGGTCGCGGAACTTAAGGCAGAAAAGCAGTGTATTGGCTTTATTGGTCTTCAGCAGGTAGCCGGTATACTACCATGTGCGCCAGCGGTTGAAATTGGTTGGCGCCTTGATAAATCAGTTTGGGGGCAGGGGTTGGCGCCAGAGGGTGCTCGGGCCTGTCTCGCTTACGCATTTTCCAAGCTTGGCTTAGAGGAGGTTGTATCATTCACTGCAGCGAAGAATGTGCCCTCTAGACGAGTTATGGAAAAAATTGGTATGATACATGATCCTGCGGCCAGTTTTGAACATCCGGCGGTATCGAGGGGGTCTACAATTCGGGACCACGTGTTGTACCGAATTAGAGCGTGTGACCCTATTGGGTTTTAAACGGGGTGCGTTCAGAAAGATATTCTATCTCTGCATCCACATTTTGCCGTTCATGCTCTAAAAACTGAGCGATAGCGTTTCTGAACCCTGGGTTTTCGATCCAGTGCGCACTATAGGTGAGCGTTGGTACATAACCACGTGCTAATTTGTGAGGGCCTTGTGCACCTGCTTCTACAGTTTTAAGTTTGTTTTTGATAGCATAGTCAATGGCTTGATAATAACAGGCTTCGAAATGTAGGCATGGGAGTTCTTCCAGACAGCCCCAATAACGGCCGTAGAGTGTTTTATCGCTTTTGAAATTAAGCGCGCCGGCAACAAATCGGCCTTTGTGCTCACACATTACCATGACAATGTCTTGGCTCATACTCGACCCGATCAGATTGAAGAATTGTCGATTTAAATAAGGTTGTCCCCACTTTTTTGTGCTCGTATCGAGATAAAAAGCAAAAAAGGCGTCCCAGTGGTGGAGTTGGATGTCAGTCCCTTCTAGAGTCTGAATATTGACACCTGACTCTAGAGCAACACGTCTTTCTTTCTTGATCTGCTTGCGCTTGCGGGAAGATAGTTGCTCTAAAAAATCATCGAAGCATTCATAGTTATCATTTTGCCAATGAAATTGTTGGTCTGCACGAATGAGAAGGCCTTGTTCTCTAGCGATTTCTGCCTCACCTTGTGTTGCAAAGGTAATATGCAGTGAAGAAAACTGTTGTTGATTGACTAGAGTTTTGGCGGACTGTAAGAGCATGCGGGCTGTACCTGGTGGGGCATTCGGCGCGACAAGAAGGCGACTTCCTGTGACGGGCGTAAAGGGTACGCAAGACTGAAGCTTCGGGTAATATTGGCCACCAGCATTTTCAAAAGCATTAGCCCATGCATGATCGAAGACATACTCACCGTAGGAGTGGCTTTTTACGTAAAGCGGCATGAAGCCAACTGCCTGGCCAGTCTTGGTGTTTGTCAACTTTATATGGAGTGGGTGCCAGCCAGTTTCGCTCGTTGCTGAGCCTGATTGTTCGAGTGCTAGCAAAAAGGCATGTTTTAAGAAGGGGTTGCTACCGGAGCAAGTATCCCAATCTAGTGCTGTAATATCTGAAATAGCGGTAAGGACTTCAGCCTTGAGTGCCAATTCCTCGTGCACCCTTCGGCTCCTCAATTTTTTGTTCTTTTTCTGCTTGCTTAATAGGCGCGTCTGTTTGCTTGTAGTCTATTTTTGTTTCAGTAGGTGTTTCAACTGGCGTTTCAGTAGGTTGGTCAAACTCCAAAGCAGGTTGCTCGAAGATAATTGCATCAGCATGCTGGCGAGCAATCTCGACCATATGTTTTTCTTTAACAGTCCATGTCAGAAGAGGCTTACCCTTTTTGCGCCACCCTTGACAAAAGCTGTTCGGAAGAAGGTTAATGTCACAAGCAATGAAATCAGGTTTGGCTTTTCTCAGCCAGAAAGGAATAAGAACCCTTGTATGCCAGTGCAATAAGACTTCACGTCCAATTACCACACCGCGTGCATATTTGGGCATATAGTCCTTGAACCATGCAGTAATACGAGGGTCAAAGCTCATGACTGCGACAGGGCCTGCATATCCTTCAAAGCAATGGCGCACGCCAGCACAAATTTTTTGAATGTCTTTACCGGGGCCAGGAGATTTGATTTCAATGAAGATTGGTACCTTGCCTGCCACGACATCCATTACATCGGGTAACGAAGGTATAGGTTTACCGCTCTGGCCCACATTATAAGGTTTGAGTTGCTGAAAACCCCACTGTGTAACAGGGCCTGTTTTTTTAGTCAGGCGATCAAGTGTATCATCATGAAAAACAACAACAATATCATCGGCTGTTGTACGCACATCAATTTCAACTGCAAGGCCTTTATCTACTGCTGCGGAAACCGCGGCAATTGTATTTTCTTCCAAAGTTGTGCCTACTTTGTATAGTCCGCGGTGTGCGATATCAAAGTTGGTTAACCAAGGGAATGTGCGTTTCGCCATACGTTTTAGCCTGTTATTCTATTTCAACAAGGGCGTCTATTTCGACGGGGACGTTTAGTGGAAGAGCGTTAGTGCCAACAGCTGAGCGACTGTGGCGGCCTTTGTCGCCAAAAACTTCAACCATTAGGTCGCTCGCGGCATTGACAATTTGTGGTTGACCGCCAAAACCATCAACACAGTTAACGAAAGCGCCTAGTTTTACAATGCGCTTCACGCGGTTGAGGTCACCGTCACATGCTGCTTTTAGCTGAGAAATTATATTTAAAGCACATAGGCGTGCAGCTGATCGCGCTTCCTCAATAGTAACGCCTGCTTCAACTTTTCCTTCAAAAGCAAGTTTACCTTTGCTCATTGGGATTTGGCCTGAGACGCTCACGAGGTTGCCTACAACAACGTAAGGAACATAATTGGCTACAGGTGCAACAGGGGTTGGAATATCAATGCCCAGCTCGGTAAGCCTATTTTCAATGCTCATAAAAACTTCCTAGGTACAAATAAGTAAAATTATTTTAAGGAGTTATAGCAAATGAACGGGCAATAAAAAAGGGGCACGTGATGCCCCTTAATGAAGTTTTTCTTATGCCACGCTTATATGTGACTGTTTT
>CAXBKT010000149.1:0-8958 GCA_963976155.1 uncultured Kordiimonadaceae bacterium
CTCCTGTCGTTGGCTTACGTCTGCCGCCTTCCCCAGTGGAAGCGCAGTCAGGGTAGTCTTAAATAATACAGTAAAGAAAAAGGGGCGACAAGCGCCCCTTCTTTTATTTCTCAACCTATTTACGGAGTACCGGGTGAACCGAAAACACCGCGTGGATCACTAAAGCCAAAGCTATAGCGCTCACGAGCCTTATATCGAACATTACCTGTTTCAAAGTCACCTTCAAAACCAGTTTTGATTGATACGCGGTTGAACATCTTCATGCCATTCGGGGCATCAGTCATGATAAAGAACGCATCAGGGTCAGTCAGATAGTGATTAACTGCGTAGCCCTGTGGAACCATTCCCATGTTGCGGACAGCGTTTATGTCGTTGTCTGCCGTACCGACGCGAAGAGTAGACTTGAGGATGCGGTCAGCGGTGAACTGGAGTTCTTTTGGAATTACCAGTTTAGTCCCCTGAACTGCGATCTTCAAACCACGCTCATCCGTGAAAGATGCGATGTCTATCAAAGCCTGCTCAAGAGAGGACTCTGACAAATCAGCCGCAGTTGAAAGCGTATTCGCTAAGTTCGGCCCAGTAAGGGTCGGATGAGACACAGAGCAAAGAGTTACACCATCACCACCAGTTGAGGTAGTAAAAGCCGTATTCAGTATAGCTGCAGCCTTAATCTGCTTAGTTGTAGCCATAGAACGAGCCAATGCTTTAGTGTAGCGAGAGGCAAGACGGTCGTACAAGTTGTCTTCAATGGCTTCTTCAGTCAATGAAAACGCAAGTGCGATAGTCTCGTGAGTGTAACGTGCTGTGTACACTTCCTGTGCCTGATCATAAGAAACGCCAGAACCTTCGGATTTAACCGGGGCTTCAGCGAATCCAGAAAGCATTACTTCTTCTTCAAAAGCGCGGTCAGATGACTCGGTTTCGTAGATTTCAGTATGCTCATTATCGTAAGAGTTATATTCCAGACCGAACAAAGCGTTCAGACCCGGCTCAAGCTCTTTTACTAATTGTGCGCGAGAAATTGCCATGTCTTATTGCTCCTTATTGGCCTATTACGCCTGCACTTCCGTACAGGTGTTCGTTGATTTTTACAACAACAACAGCGTTTGCTCCGATAGCATTGTTGGGAACATCCCAAAGACCAATAACTTTCAGATTAAGTGCGGCAGTAGTTGCAATTGAAGAGGTATCTAACTCATTTGCTGACATACCAGTAGTGGCGTTTCCTGTCCCAACAACGATATCTGCATTCTTACCGTAGTTAGCTGCCGCGCTGGTGCCATCATTTTGGATAATAAACAACTGGCTCGGATCGTCCATTACATCAGCCACAATCTTGCTCTGAGTGATGTTCACGGAACCCGGATAGTAGTTGCTCCAAGTTGGTTTACCTGTGGTTGGATCAATATAGTTACATCCGTTGAATACCCCAACCGCCGCCGTGTGCGACGAAGGGTCAAACTGTAAGATATAACCGTCCTTCAACGTGACGAGGTCACCTTGATATATTGCGCCTGATTGGTTATCTGCAATTTCATATCCGTACTGCTTCTGAGAACCAGACGCGGAGAGATTGCCCAATGGACGCAGGCCAAAAGCCTTATCAACATTTGCCATGATATTTGTCCTTTATAGTCAAAAGTTAATCAGTGTCCCCTCTGGGTCCACCAATAGATGTACGACTACTGCGTTCTGGCCTGTTGATTTTCATGCTTGTATGCGCATTCGTTTTTAACAGATCATTATCAGCCGCCGATATTTGATCTTGGGTTCTCGATTCGTAATATGCCCTACGCTCTTCGGCTGTTTCCTCTGGAATGCGTGCAAGCACCATTCCCCCCGAACTAATGACACCGGCATACTGGCCGTCTTCAATATGAGAACTGTGGAAGTCTGGATACTCATCGGCTCTCACCAATTCATAGCCTTCTCTCAACTTAGCAGTCACATTCATTTTGTCTTCAATTCCAGCCGCCTGCGTCCTAATCCAACGGTGTCTATATCCGTCAGGTGCAGGGGGAGCATCTAACCTCGAAGGAGGCGCCCATGGTTTACGTTGCGCTGTAGCTTCACGTGTTTCAGTGTCGCGGCTATTGCGTTTTAGAGATGGTATTGGTGTTTTAACGTCATCGCTCATGGTCTAATCCTTCACGTGTTTGGCATATTCCTCAAGAGGAACTCCAAGCTTTTTGGCTATCGCAACCTGACTTGGTGTCAGTTTTACAGTGCGGCGTGCATTATTAACTCCCGACGAGCGGGTTGCAGGTGCCACCGTTTGCACGGGACGTGACGACCTGTTATTTGATTGCGCAGGTTGGTTTGTACCATCAAACTCCTGCGGAAACATTTGGCGCATGCGCCTATCTACTTCATGATAATACTCATCAGAGGCAGGGTCAAACCCTTCGTTCTTAACAAGTTCGTTATGTATACCATATACAGTGTGTGTCATGACAGTGTTATTTCCAAACCACTGGTTTTTTTCTGCCCACTCTTCGGCCTTTATGTCCGGCTCTCTTTGTCTTGGTTGTAGTATCTCTGGCTGTTCTTGAATGACAGGTTGTTGAGCCACTTGTCGTTGGTATTCTACCTGTTCACCAAGGCGCTGTTGCTCATATACAATAGTTGTAAGGCGTTGTTGGGCCTCAGTTTCAGTGTCAATGTCCATCTCTTCACGAGCTTTTCGTATGACCTGTTTTAGAGCGGCCACCTGTGACTCAACGCGAGTCTGTGCCTCACCTAACCTTTCGTTACTTGTCTGCTTGTTTTTTTCTTGAAGGGTTTGGTTTTCTTGGTGGACTTTTTTAGCGTAATCTAAAGCGGCGTCTTCACGACGCTGTGACTCGCGCATACGTGCGGTCATTTTATCAATGCGTTTTTTAACTTTTGATGAATACTCATGAAGGTCTTCGCTTTTTGAGTCTTCGCTTTTTGAGTCTGGGCCTTGAGTTGATTCTTCCTCAACCACTATGGTTTCTTCCACCGCAGAAAGTTTAGCATCGCTACCGTCGTCATTCATATCGACAGAAGTTTCCTCTTCGCCTTCTCCAACATTATATTCTAGCTCTTCTTGTGCCACGTCATCTCTCCTTACATGTGCAGAATGTTATCGGGATCGTTTACTTTACCCAAGATTTCATCGTCGTTTAGTAGCCTGATTTCGCCACCATCAATCTGAATTCTTGACCCGGCATAACGTCCAAAAATAATCCAGTCGCCCTCTTCACACCATGGCCCCGTGGGGAATTTTGATGGATCGGAATACGCCAAATTGCCCACCTTCAAAACGTACCCAACTGTAGTTCCTAGTTGTGTTCGTTGTTGGGTTTCGTCAGCTAACAGAATTCCACCCTTAGTGGTTTTAGCACCACGATAAGGGAGTATGGCAATGCGCCATCCAGTAGGTGAGGGTATAAGGTCTAGGATATTTTCAGAAAGACCTTCCTTGGCGACTTTACCGTCTTCGGTATAGGCGTCGTCTAGGGTGGTTTTCTTTTCCTGATTCTCTTGCTTCCACTTTTCTTCAAGCGGGGTTAGCTTTGCTTCTGCCATAATTGATCCTCTGGTCAGGTGTCCTCGTGCTTTTCGAGTTTATTGTGAATAATCTCATTGACGAGTCTTATGCCTTCCAGACGACCTGCGAGAAACTTATAGCGCTCCATATCAGAAACGCCACTAAGGATCATTGTCTCAGTGTCTTTTTCTAACTTTCTCACTTCTTTAAAAACGCTTTCAGCGAATTCAAGCATGGTAGTTCCATGTAAAGCAGACGATTAAGGCCCCGTCTGGTTGGCGACGTCAATAAATCTTTGTTCGACGTTTTGCATCTCGTTTTAATACTGATCTAACAGCGCCGCCTGTTTTAGCTTTTACAGGTGATTTACCTGCTTTAGTAAGGGCTATTGCGGCTGCCTGCTTTTGTGCTTTCTTTTGTGTCTTCGGCTTACTGCTTCCTATCTTACCTGTATTTCCGAAAGATGACATAATTTCCGATACATTTCTACTTATTACTTTTTTAGACCTACCTTTTTTCAACGGCATATCTATTTTATCCTTTCGGCGCGTAGATACGTTCTCGTGCTATCTCTTGACGGCCCTGCGCTATTTTCTCTTGCGAGGCTATTCGCTCATCATTTGCTTGCGAGTTTTCTTGTATACGCATCTGCTCATTAGCCAAGCTTTGCTCTTTCGCGGCTATGTCTGCCTGATCTTTCGCGGCACGTTGTTCAAGTTCCTGTGCTTTAAGCGTAATGACAGGGTCTGCCCCCTCGCCAGATAGCTCTGTTTGCATCTGTTTCGCGTCCTGCATGTATTGCGTAACTTTCAATGCAATAAGCGCTTCTTTCTCTAAGTCTGATGCCATATTGTCGGGGTCAGTGCCATACTGTGTAAACAATTCGGCTTCGGCATCTTCTTCCGCTTTAAGTCGGACATGTTGTAGAACATGCTTCTGTAGTTCTGATGCCGCCATAGGATTGGATTGAAGTAATGGCGATAGTCCCATTATCAAATGCGCGGCTATATGCGCATCATGTTGTTGGCCTGCAAAAGCTTTAAGGGCCATGCCATCCGCCACATATATGTTCTCAGTGGCCGGGTCAACAGGCATTTGATTGCTCTGCACTTTAAGAATCCCATCAATATCACGCACATTGAGCGCTTGATATACCCGATAATACGCTTCATACATGTTGTGCATCTGTGGGGCGCCTTGAGCCAGTTGTAACTGGGTCTGGGCTAGTGTAATTCGTTGGGCTGAAGAGAAGATATTAGGGTCCGCCATGGGCAGAATAGCCACCATGTTGTCGAAATCTCTCTTTTTAATACATCTGGAGGCACCCGGCACGTCATAGGGGTACTCATCAGGCAGGTATTGACCAAATCCATCAGCCAGCATCTCAAATTCTTGTGTTTGCGCGTAGTACAGCCGCTTATGAATGGCTGACATGACCAAAGAACCGCGCTCAAGCAACGCAATAGTCGTTCCTACTGCCGCTTGCTGGTTACCATCGCCAACTTGCATATCTGCTGTGCTTGCAAGGCGCTTTCCTGCCTCTACCGTGAAGCCCAACAGCGTAAATAACGTCTGAGAAGGCTCTTTGTAAGGCAATGGAAGCAATGAACCGCTTAATTCCGCGCCCCCCGCATCAATATCACGCCATTCACCCGGCTGGATTGGGTTATCGTCGTCTGCAATCCTTGCGCCCTTCGCTTTAAAGCCTGCGGGAAGATTGGCAAGTGTTCCGGCGTCCAACAATTGGCGTAATGCCATGGTTGCTGTCTTAGATAAGCCGCCAATTAGATGCACAAAGCCCAAACCATAAGCTCCGGGGCCTTCAACTAACACATAATGGACAAAATATTCTCTTCTTTTCTTGAGTTCGTCGTCTTCGAGCCAGTTTCTTCGGACTCCAATTACTTGCCCGCTGTTTTCGTCAATTGTGACAACGTAAGGTAGTTTTATCCCAGTTGCTTTGTCGTCTTCATCAAGGTCTTCAAAGCCATCAATGTCTAAATCGACCTGAAACTCTAGTAAAAACACTTCTTCTGGAGCGCCAGAAGGTGATTGCCCGCTAACCCTGTCAATGGCGTAACGAATCTGATTGCCATCAGGAGAATTACTCTCTGGATCAATCTCTACGTCAAGATATTCACCCGCAACAACGCGCTTTCTGTACTCGTTCTCATCCATCGAAATGCGATGAGTAATCCGAGGACACTCAGAAATAACACTGGAACCGTTATAGGGGATATACAAGTCATCAGGCAGCACTAAACGGCTGACCATCCGGCCAAGCTGTTCGTCGTAGTACACTTTCTTGAATGAAGAGCCGCCGTAGCCCGTGTAAAAGAGTAACTGATCAAACTCCGGCGTGTATTCTTTCATCACCGAAGTGATCTGGTAATTCATGAAATCCTGAACCCTTGAGGCTTGCTGGACTTTATCCAGAGTTTCCTTGCCTAGAGTCTGCGTGCGAACTGGGCCGCCAGCAGGAAGTAGTTCTTTAAATGCTTGCGCTTGGAATTGGACAATTGCTTCTGTCAGCATCGGGTGAACCGCGCCTGCGGCTCCACGGAAAGGTCTGCTCCTGTCTTCGATCTTTAAGCCCAGTAGCTCAAGACCGCTGGAATACATTTGCTCCCAGTCACCACGCGAACTTTTATCCGCCTCATACAAAGCCAAAAGGTCGTTGGAGATAAAGGACATGTCACTTGGATCAAGGACTTCCGCTAGATTGCTGTAAAAATCAACGTCGTCGTCTTCTTCAACTTCAACGACAGCACTGCCATCGTCTTCAATGACAATATCAATTTCCGCTTCTTCCTCACCAATAGCGTAGACGTTAGTCTCAGGTGCAAGGTTTACGACTTTGTCTATAGGCATGCCAAAATCCTTCTACAAGTATTTTCGATTATCATTATACACACGTTCTACTAGACCGCCATTTGCCTTCATTATATTGCCACTGCTTCTTTTTGATGGGTCAAATGCCGCATTTGCCGACCTGATGTTTTTGGGGTCAAAAATCAAGTAATGGGTTGCAGGCATATAAGTCCCATAATCTGCATTATCAGAAAATTGCACAATTTTGAGGCCATCAAAACCGTCCCGCTTTGCCTCTTGCGCCCACTTAAACAACTGGCTTTCATCTAAATCTGATAAAGTTGCGCCTTCTGCGTCTATTTCTTTGAGATTACCCCTAACCTTCGCTGGGATTATGTTTTGACCTCCCGCATTGATTAACTCTCCAGACAACTCTAATTCCTCCGCGTCTCTCATTAACTTTTCTTGCAAATCGAAATCACGCCTTCTACCAGCTTCGTCAGATTGTTTGATTAGCTTTGATACAGGCACATCTTCAGCGGCATATCGTGCGTATGTTCCTGCAGCTTCAGGGTTATCGGTAAGCCAAACGCCCATTCTAGCGCTTCTTGCGTTTGTAACAGAGCCACCATATTCACTTGGATCAAAGTTATCTATGTCTGCGCTTGTGCCGTGATAAACAGTTTCACCATAACCCTGCTCTGCCGCCCTTTGCATTCTTGCGTCATAACTTAGATCAAGTTCTCGCAATGCTGATGGATTTTCAATGTTATAAACGGGTGGGCCTTCAAGCACCTGCCCCGGTTTAGTTCGCCTGGCCCCGGCCTCAACATCATAATATGTTGGGTAAGCATTCTGCTGCTTTTTTATTTCTTCGCGGGATAAAGTTGTCATCTTATCCTGATACACTGTTCTGGTTTTTGGGTTTTGCGCTATATCGTAGCCTTGTTCTCCGAGTTTCCTATATACACTTTGTGCCGCCTCTGAAACCATATTGTCAGAACCAACATTAAAACCTTCTGCCAGTTTTGAATCTATAAACTGTTTGTAGGCTTCTGTGCCTATCCCCTGCCGTGGCTCGGTTACATCACTTCTTTTTATTTGTATATTATTACCTGTTAATGCGTAAGAAATTTCCCCAACATCGTTTCCGTTGCTCAGTATCTTTGCTGTGCCTACTCCGTCATCTACAAGAACAACTGATCGCAATGCTGATGGATTGGTGACAGGAGCGTCATTTCTCTTTACGAGAACTCCGGCAGCGCCTATTTTTTCAGGTAGATTTTCAACAGTGTAATTAGACCCAAGAGTCTCGCTTATATATTCTCTTAATTCTGGCTGGGTGAAACCTTTTTGATATGTCCCTAAAGTGGTAATTCTTGACATCGGTTCCGGGCCAGCTTCACCCTTTGCTGACAACACATCACGACCCCTTGTCGTTATTACCGCCTGTCCACCCGGCTCCATAACCCTGCCAATATTGGTGACAATCTCATCTCGAACCTCTCTTGGAACAACATTCAATACGTTAAGAGATGTCACACCTTTATATGAGGCATCGGGTATGTCGGCTGGATTTGAATAGGTAGGGTTAAACCCTTCACGCGGATAAGGCTCATAAGTATCAGCGCCAATGACTCCAGCACCCTGACCACGACCAGCGCCAAAGTCCAGTATCTTTTCGCCACCAAGAACTTTCTTTGCCTTTTCATAACTTGGGATGGTTGATGCGCCAAGCTGAGTTTTTTGTGCGTTTTCCAGTGGGGGCAATACTAGATTGTCACTCTTTTTTTTTACAGGGAGGGAGGCTATGCCTTCGGCATTTACGCCAGTTTGTTGGCGCGAGACTCCTTGCCTATATCCCTGACCCCCTTGAGTAGCATCCTGCGAAATTTTTCTTGTCTGGCTTTGCGCTGCTCCGGGGTCATAGGCGCCTTTGGTCCCTTGATAGATTGCTTCACTAATTCCTCCATTTATATCTCCTATCTTTACTGGCCTAAGCCGAGCTTCTTCTAGCATCTTAAAACCTTCGGTCAGAGTCTCATTATAGTCCATTTCGCTAATGTCGTCTATAGTAGTCTCAAACTGCTCGCCCTTTATTCCTTGGTTGTCAACTACTTGAATGTCTACTTTAGGGTTGTCGTTATACTTTTCATGTAATTGTCTAACAGAGCTTCGTGCGTCTCGGTGCATTCTGGCAAACTCCATTAGTGGCACAGGTCGTCCCAATTCCATTGCCCTCATCAAGGCTAAAGGCAACGCTTTTAACGGATCACGGTCAATGTAGATTATTTGAATGTCTTTTCCTGACTCCAATGCTCTTTCAATCATTGCATCATTTTTAGCAAATTTAGCTAAAGTCCCATCCATTACTAGGTCCGCAGCATTTCCTGCTTCGTCAGGTAAACCCGCAGTCTTTCCTGAAGCAGGTCCTCCACCTGTGAATATCCAAATCCCTTCTTCGCCCATTGTCTCTGATATACGCTTGTTGAACAGTAGCTCCGAGAAGGCGCTTGCACCCTCGTGGACGTTAAAAGCTAGGGTTTTGTCTTTACGGTAGTCAGCACTTAGCTCCCTCACTAAGTCCGTGTTTATTATTTTACCGCCGTTAGTTTCTCCTATCTTTGCGTATT
>CAXBKT010000150.1:0-8922 GCA_963976155.1 uncultured Kordiimonadaceae bacterium
ATAGCCATGCCCACAGTCTCAAGATATTCTGGCTTGTGATTTACCACATAAGTGCGCATGCGGACGATATCGGCAACAGATGCACCAGCTTCAGCCAGCACGGATTTAAGATTTTTTAGTGCCTGTCTGGCTTGAGCGGCAATATCATCACCACCCACAAGGTTATACTCTATGTCCCAGGCTACTTGCCCTGAACAGTGAATGGTGACCGATCCGTCCGATTTTACGGCATGGGAAAACCCATATTGCAAACTGGGGTATAGTGAGGCCGGATTGATGGTTTCGCGTGTCATTGTTGCTCTCCGAGACGAATTTTACCTATTGAAAACTAAAGGTTGGATAAGAAATAATTTCTGATTTTGGTGAATACATGCAGTTTGTGATCCTCAATACCGTGATGCTGATTGGGGTAGAGCATCATATCAAACTGTTTTCCTTTTTTGATAAGCGCATCCGCGAATTGTAACGTGAAAGCATACTTAACATTCTCGTCTCCAGTCCCGTGAATAAGCAACAAGTTTCCCTGCAATTTATCGGCATGGTTAATCAAATTAACATCCGCGTATCCTAGCGGATTTTCTTCCAATTGCCCCATCCAACGTTCTACGCCAACGGATTGGTAGCGGCTTAAATCAATAACAGGTGCAACACTAATAGCAGTTTTGAAATGGGGTGCGCCTTTTGTCATCAATGCCGCGGCCAGATAGCCTCCGCCGCTCCAGCCCCAAAAACCAACCCGCTCAGGATCAACATAAGGGAGGGATTTTAGATATTTAGCCCCTTCTATTTGATCAATCACTGCATATTTCCCGTAATGACCATATGTCATATTTTTAGCAAGTTTGCCCCGCCCCGCAGTGGTACGATTATCGATCAAAAAGACAATATAGCCCAGTTCTGTCATATATTTGTGAAAGAGGTCACGGGCTGGCCCACTGCTCCTAAAAGCCCATTTGTTCATAACAACCTGAGAGCCCGCGTTGCCGTACCCATATGTAATAACAGGGTATTTTTTTCGGGGGTCGAAATTAGAGGGTTTGAGGATGGCCGCATTCAAGGTAAAGCCATCAGATGTTTTAACCTTAATAAATTCCGGGTGAGTAAGATTGTAGGTATCCAAGGCCGCTAGTTTATTTTTTTCCAAGACACGTATAGTTTTTCCATTGGTGCTTTTGAGTAATGTACGCGGGGGGGTATGGGCGTTGGAATATTGCTCGATGGCATATTGTCCGTCTGGCGATACATTCCAGCCGTACCAGCCTGCTGCCCCTGACAGCTTCTGCATATCAGTTCCATCGGTACGTACACGGTAAATATGTTGTTCGATGAAACTGTCTTTTTTGGAATTGAAATATAACCAACCACTGATGTCATCAAGCGCAATAAGCGAAGTAATTTCCCAGTTGCCGCTGGTGAGCTGCTTTTCGTTGCCGAGATGATCATAAAGATAAGCATGGCGGTAGCCGCTTTTTTCCGATGTCCAAACAAATTTATCTTTATTACGGAAAACTAACAAATCAGTGGTTATGTCTACCCATGCTGGGTCGGTATCAGTAACAATGCTTTGGCTTTGGCCCGAGGTAATGTCAGCCAATAATAGGTCAAGGGTATCATGGTCGCGCGTTAACCGCTGTACTAACAATTTTTGAGAGGACCCTGCCCAGTTTATGGCAGGGATGTAGCTATCAACATCATCTCCTGTATTCATCCAGCTTGTTTGTAGAGTGCTTGTGTCAAAAACACCCACTTGGATGATAGCGTGCTGCTCGCCTGTATTTGGATATTTCAGAGTGTGCAGTGTATTATATTTTCCCAGTTCATCGAGAAGGTAAAAAGCTTTAACTTGCGTAGCGTCTATTTTCCAAAAGGCTATTTTACGGCTGTCCGGTGACCAAAGCCATGCTTGAGATGTTTGAAACTCAGTGCTGCCATAATCAAAAATACCGTTAAAAATATTTTCATCCCCGTCCACAGTTACTGCGTGCGTAGATTTATCCTTCAAACGGATGATATATAGGTTGTTATCAAGAACATAACCCACTTGGGTGCCGTCGGGTGATAAACGAACATTACGCAAATTTTTACTGCCGTCTGCCAGTGCCCAAAATGTACCGCTGGCTGCTTCATAAATATAGTAGGCGGCTTCTCGCACACTGTCCCAAGTCCGACTATGATGGTCTGACACCATAAGGTATTGCCGAGTGAGGCTCCACTTATGATGAGAAAGCGAAATGGCTTTGCCTCCAAATTCCAAAGTGCCACCCGCGAGCAGTAGTTCATCGGTGCCTTTTGAAGCACTGTGTTCATAAATATCAACCAGTCCAGAAGTCGGGTTTTCACGGTTATAAGTGAAGCTGTCCCTATCTTTGCTCCATTGAACATTTTTTAAAGTTTTGTCAGTGAATTCATCACTTTCAAAAATGCTTTCCAACGTGAGCCCTTTTTTGCTGTCCAGCGCTTGTGTACTGTCTGTGCAAACAAAAATGAGTGCCAGTGTAATTGAAGCTAGTTGTTGCCACATAAAATCGCCCTTTACCTATATTTGGAACATAGGCCTATTAGTTTAGCCACCGTCGTACTCGAGTTATAGAACCGAAAGAGTTTTCGATAGAATATGAATATTCACAATAACACCAAAATATAAATATCGTTGCGTTATGGGCAATTTCAGAAATAGATAACTTTTGAATGTATCAATGGATGCTATAATTCACAAAAAACATGCTGCCCTTAATCAGGAAACATCCACCATAAGCATTTAAGAGTTAGGATTTACCATTCTGCGCGTTGATCAGCACCGTTGTCTCCAGCTCTGCGGCAACCCCTCCACCTGAACCGGTAGATAACGTACCAAATAGAAAAGCCCCTATACCCTGAAGGGTACCGAGGCTCTAATTTCTTCAACGAAGCTACAATACACCTGCCAACCCTGTAGGATGACACATGAAGTGAGACAATCCGTCTCACATATTGAAATCAAGGAAAATAGCCGAGTAACCTCAACTGAAGAACTCTTAAAAGTATCTCTTATACCCAAATTACAAAAGCTTAAGTTTTTAGCTTCTGGCGCAGGTTTTTTCAAAGTAGGATTAAAACTATAACCTTCAGGCCTCCGGTAACCTTAAAAAATCTCGACGCATACACTTCTTCGCATTCACAATATAGTCACTCCATCCGCGTTAAAAGTCATGTCGATCCATCATATATAATTAAAAAAACGAAACACTGGTCCACCTTGCTAAGTTGAAGTAGCATAACTTCGCAAGCTCAAAAGGAGATCGTAGTGCGTTTATTACTAAATGCGATCGGGTTTTTTTGTCTGTTATTGGTATGTACGATAATTGAAAATCCGATCATTGGTGGCCAGCCCGTTTTTGCGGGTATTGATAAAATCAAGCCACCAAAAGACAAACATAAACTGAGCATTTCTTATAAGCCGGATGGGCGTCAAACCTTCCCGCGCAAGTATAATGTACGTGTTGGTGTTTTGCCCATGCGGGATCGCAGGATGATGAAGTTTTATGCTGGAAGCGATGACTTTTTTATCGACAACGTTTTAAATACAATCAACAACAGTCAGTATTTCGAATTAAAATTTAGTCAGCTCTTTAAAAATACCAGCAGGCTAAAAGATCAAATGCCAGCTCAAATAGACACAAAAAACTTGAGTACTATTGCCAAGCAAGGGCAAGTTGATCTGATTTTAGTTTCCGACTTAGTAAAGTTTAATTTGCTACGTGAAAAGATGGTTCGCGAAAAGAATGGCGTCGATTATCAGGTCGTTGTCGCGTTCGAGTTTGTAAGTCAATTGATTGAGCCTCGTTCCGGTAAAATACTCTGGGCGGAGCATATACGCCGAGATGTGCGTACATTGAATACTACAGGGAAAGTGCTACCCGGGGAATATACAGCAAACGCAATTGGCGCTCTTCAGGCTGGATTTAGCGATATGAAGCAGCTGATACTTTCCACAGGGCTGGAGATCGCACGATGAAAATTCAAAACCTGATATTACTCGGGAGCATATCTCTATCCTTATTGAGCTCATCAACTTTTGCTGATGAAGACAGCTTCCTTAGCTCTGAATCGCAACAGTTACGGTTTCGTGAAGCATACAGCTACCAATATAATCAAGAACAGCGTGGCATTGAAGTAGGGGTCGCTGTTTTTGGGAAAAATGAACAACGCCGTTTACTGGGGGATAAAGTCGGTGATTTTGTAACTCTTGATATAGCAATCACCAATAATTCGCCCTTTAGAGTATTGGTCAATGACTTTCAGGTGATAAGCCACAAGGGTCTTATTCCAAGAGAAGACCTGCATGAAGTCATAGAGGATATCGACCCCGGCGGCGGAGACAAAGGTAATATGCGTATGTCTATCTTACGCAGAAGTCTTGCTGAAAAATCGCTTCAAAACACTATCATTGAACCTAACCAGTCAGCCCAAGGCATCGTATTTTTGCCGAAAAAATTCTACAAAAAAAAGGGCGAACTAACCGTTAGCCTGCAGAATTTATCTCGCGTCGCGTACCTTAGCTACACTATTCCCTTCACAGGGAAGTAAAAAATGAGAGGAGGCTATCTGTGCCACTTTACCGGCTAGCCATATTAGTATGTACAAGTTGCTTGTTCAGTTACGGCGCATACGCCATGCAATCAATGCAGACGACCTCCTCTCCCTTTCCTGATGAGCAAGCTGCGATAAATGCTTATCTCGAAAACCCAAATAATCTAAATGCAACGATCCTTGCCATGACGCAGCATAAATATGCCCAAACATTTTATGCACAATTCAAAGAGGATAAAAGCACCGACACCCTGAGGATTTCCCTTGAATATTTGGAACGTGCAACAGAAATTGCACCAAATAGTCCGTCTATTTTAAAACTCAGAGCGGCCATTTTCTATGATCAGCGTGCCATCATCGACTTTAGGACAGAAGCCCTTTCCGCGCTTGAAGCATACTTGGCCGTAGCACCGGATGACCTTGTATATCAAATACTATATGTAGACTTCTTAATGGAACTTGGCATGTGGCGCTCCGCCGCTAAAGCCAGTGAAACAGCCTACACTGCCAACCCAGCTTTCGCTCAAGACACGCTATTGGACCGCATGGTCGCAAACTACTTAAGTGCTGGCTGGCCGCATAGGGGCATTGGTTTTTTTGATGATCAGTTAAAAAATAGTCCCAGTAATCCCGGCTTGTTACTGTCAAAAGCAATATTGCAACGTCGTGTTTCTGACACCATAGGCGCAAGGCTCTCTCTCGGCGCGGTGCTTTTAAACCGCAATGCCAATAATCAGCAAAAAGAGACCGCACGCAAACTCCGAGATCATTGGAGCAAAGCCGCACCTTTAGACGACACCAGTCAGTGGCCAGGTTAGGGAACCATTATGAAAAGCGCATCAAAAAAACTCCTCCACACTGCAGCCTTATGCTCAATGATCGCAATATCCAGTGCTGTTTGGGGTGATAGACCAATTAATCAGGTACCGAGTGTTTTTTCTGAGCTAGCCGGCATGAAGTTGAAGCCCACAAACGCACGCAAAGATAAAGAGCTAATGCAAAAAAAAGAGGCTTTCGATAAAGCACTCATAAAGGTGCACAGAAAGAAACAAAATCTGAAAAAGAAAATTAGGCGTATTAAGAGAAAATATGGAAATTCGGAAAAAGCAACCCAGCTAATTAACACCGCAGAACGTCAATTAATGAGCGATACTTTTCACGAAATGGAAAAAGCCCGCTTACCGCTGGTTCAGCATATAGTGAACAAGGCGCAGTCTTCGTCAATCACAGTAAAGGATAAGGACGGAAACTTAGTAGACAGAGGCTCGATAAAATCATCTGACGGCACCCCCATGTATATTAAGGACGCCAGTGGCAAACTAATTCCTAATCCTAAAAGTTCAGGCTGGTTATCTGACCATGACTATTCAGCATCTGAATCGGAAGCTCAGCGTATTGCCATGATTTCCCGCGATATTGGTTTAGATGATCAGAAATATAACAAGTATTTGCCTAAAGGTAAAAAGGAGAAACCTAAAGGGCCATTGATTGACGATAAAGATTCGACAACGGATGTTCGTATTCTTGAATTGACCACAAACAGGAATATGCAGCTTTATGCCGATGTCCCTGGCAGTGAGGAGCATAGAGCTAAGGTCCAAGCGATGGCCTCTAATGTGGAAACATTCACCTCGCACTCCATGTCTAACGATCAACCAGGTAAAGATGCTGTTTTCACCCATGACCTTTTAAATAAAGCGGCGGAAACGCGTAAAATGGATGATCCTACGCGGAAGAAAATTAACGATCCCCAAAATAGAGATGCGTGGGAAAGATATAATAAATCTACCAAAAAAATGTTAGAGAAAGCAGGCAAAAAATTTGGCGGCATGGGTAAGGACGCTAACCCTGCTCAGAACGCTGAAGTCAAGGAAATCATACAAAAAGCGATCGATAAAAACCCGAATTTAAAGAATAAGACACCCGAGCAGATCTATAATGATATCGCTAAAGTTAAGGGCCGTGAATCTGCACATTTCAAAGATGACCAAGAATTAAAAGATACAATCAAGCTTCAAAATGACATTCAAGATGAAGTCATTCAAAAGATGGAAAATGACGCGGCGCAAGAACGAAAAGCCATGCGTGATGTGCTTAACCTCAAACATAAAAAGCATGCTGATAACATTACGAAAATTCGTGAACTACGCGAGAAAAAAGCTATAGGTCAAACTCTGCACATAGACGAATACGACCGTCTAGCTGTACTCGTTAATGAAACACAGCAAATAGAGCAAAGCATCAACCGTGATGAGCGCAAGTTAACAGATAGTGAAGTACGCCATAATATTGTTGCACGAGAGAATGCTATGGAAGGCGTATATGATCTTAACGTATTGGAGCGTAGCGTTGATGATGGTGGGTACCTGCCAACCAAAAAAAGCAGTGGTCCGGATGGTGAAGGTGGCCCCGACGGAGGGAACGGACCAGATGGAGGCTTGCAGCCCTCGAATACGGACGGTTCTGATAATACCCAGCTTGGCGATGCTGACTCAGATACACGAAGTCTCAATGATCCGAAATTAGGTGATACCAAAAACTTTGACGGAACGAGTAGTTCTGGCAACACCGGCAGCACAGGTGCGCGGAAAAAGCTAAATGATATTGCGGGTTCTGGTTTCGATAAAGCCATGAAGGGCATGGATGCTGTTGATAAACTTACGAAGGCGTATGATGCCACTACCAAAGTTGGCAAAGAGCTTTACGAGGGCAACTACGGCAAGGCGTATGAAAACGCAAAAAAAATGGCCATGGAAGAATTGAGCGACAAAGCCAAAGAAGTGATTATGGAGCGCCTCATTCCTGGTTACGGACAGCTTTCGGGGGCATATGATATTGGCTATATGGTCGGTGAACAAATAGGTAAGATACCTATTTCGGCAGACGGAAAAACTATCAATCAGGTGGCTGAAAACCAGTTTCGCCAGAATCTCTTTTCTGGGCAGGACAACCGCTCCAGTGAGCAGGAACGATATAATGAAATAACGGCTGCTTTGACTCGAAGTGTCAAGGCAGGTGACATTGCTCTGGCTGACGGTGAACAGTTTTCAGATATATTGGATACAATTCGTTCTAACCTAATATTCGGTGACTCCCCTCTCGACGGAGTGGACTTGCAACCAGGTACCAAGGCCCTTGCTGCAATGATACCGGCACCGACTGAGCCAGAGCTTCAAGACACAGTTATAGAACCGGGCCCCATGCCTGAGCCCGAACCCAAAATCGATGACCCTTGGGCATATGACGAAGAAAGTGCTGACGATGGAGGAGCACCAATACAAGTGATAGATTCTTCTGTTACTGAAAGTGAAAAAGCAGCGATGCGGAATGAGTTACGTGATCAAGCCGCTTTTGAAGAACAGCAAAAACAAGCGTCGATGCAGGACGAGTTTTATGAAGCAGAGCAAGTTCGTGAAGAAAAGGCCCGCCGGGATGCCCAAGCCAAAGCTGAATTCGCTGCTGGCCTTCAGTCTCTAGCCTCTGGTTTACAACAGGTTTATACAAAGGTGAAAGAAGCTGATGCTCAGTCCAACGCTGAGATTGCCGCTCATAATGCAAGAATGAGGTCCCAAGTGAATGCAATAATAGAGCGCAATAAAGGACGCCCTACTTCGCACGACCTAGTTTCTGGTAAAGCAACCCTAGAAGATTACAAAGCTTGGCAAGAGGAGCGTACTCCCAATAACAATCAAAATACAGATCCTGGCTGGAGCTTCAACGCCAATGAAGCAAGGGTGAACCGTGACGCTGCAAGAGTAAAACTGACGCCGCGACAAATGCAGGGCAGCGTTTTTGATAAAATGTGTAATGATCTACGATCAAAAGGCGCTGAACTTTCTGATGAACAGTGCCGTCAAATGGCCAAGAAAACTATTGGGGTTTCGCGCAATATGATGGGCGCCAAGTCTCTGGACGATTTTGTTAAACGTTTCTGCGGCTACGCCCAAACAAAAAAAGAACGGGATGCGTGCAAACCAAAAGCAAAAAGAGAGTTCCAGAAGGCTATCGCTCGAAACAGAGGCGGCTAAAATTGCCGATCAAACTCATCACTTTAAGTGGATGTAATGAAAATAGCATTTGGAAGCAGCTTACATTTTGAGTTTGGCACCAAGCGTCCCAGCCTTGCTCAGGTGTCGACGTCCTAATTCTTGTTGGCAACATCGATAAAGGACGAGGCGGTCCTTACCATGAGCCTTTGTTTCTCCAATATGCCGCGTCATCAGCAGACGAGATAAATATCCCGGTGATATACTTTGCAGAAAACCATGAATTATACGGTAAAGAATATCATGCGTTCATCGTAAGCGCCCGAGGATTACCCTTATGCCGCCGCTTCGAGCCGATTGTCGCTGA
>CAXBKT010000151.1:0-8901 GCA_963976155.1 uncultured Kordiimonadaceae bacterium
GGGTTCACAATATACTCTGCGCCGTTCAGTGCCAGCGCACGCCACCCTTCAGGGAAATGGCGGTCGTAACAAATGTACACACCAAGTTTGCAATACTGCGTTTCAAACACGGGCCAATTCGATGCGCCCGGCTTGAAGAAGAACTTCTCCCAAAAACCGGCTACTTGTGGGATATGTGTTTTGCGGTATTTACCAAGGTAACTACCGTCCGCGTCAATCACTGCAGCAGTATTATAATAAACCCCGGTAACATCATCCTGCTCATAAATCGGCACCACGATAACCATCTTATATTTCTTCGCATATTCCTGCATCAAAGTGGTTGTTGGTCCACTTGGGATGCTTTCCGCACTTTCGTACCATTTGGGGTCTTGGCTTGGGCAAAAATATGGCTGCGTAAACACTTCCTGAAAGCATAGGACCTGTACGCCCTTTTCGCCGGCTTCTTCGATAAGGGGAATATGCGCCTCAACCATCGCCTTACGGATTGTTTCAGGGTCATTATCTGTCGATGACTTCAAGGCCATCTGAATAAGGCCACCACGCAGTGTTGAATTGGTATTGATCGTCATAAAATCCCCCTATCCCAAGCTTGGAAAAGTAAATTCAGCGCCCGCACGTATGCCGGTTGGCCAGCGCGTGGTTACTGTTTTAAGTTTTGTGTAAAAATGAACGGCTTCAGGCCCATAAATACCGTGCGCACCAAAGATTGAGCGCTTCCAGCCGCCAAAGCTGTGGTAAGCGACAGGCACGGGGATCGGTACATTTACGCCGACCATACCCACTTGAATTTTAGATGTGAAATCGCGCGCTGCGTCACCGTCCCGCGTGAAGATGGCCGTACCATTGCCGTATTCATGATCGTTAATGAGCGTCACAGCTTCATCATAAGATTTCGCACGGAGCACAGAGAGAACTGGGCCAAAAATCTCTTCTTTATAGACAATCATTTCGGGTGTGACATGATCTAATAGCGTGCCGCCGACCCAAAAACCATTTTCATAGCCTTGAAGTTTATGCCCGCGGCCATCGACAACAACCTTCGCGCCTTCGCTTTCACCTTGGCTAATCATACCTTCAATGCGCGCTTTTGCGTCAGCTGTAATAACAGGCCCCATTTCTGCGTCGGGGTCATCATGGGGCCCGATTTTCATGGCCTGCACCATGGGAGTTAATTTCTCCACCAGCTTATTCGCTGTTTCTTCGCCAACAGGCACTGCCATACTGATCGCCATACAGCGCTCACCCGCGGAGCCAAACCCGGCCCCCATAAGCGCATCAGCTGCTTGATCAATGTCTGCATCTGGTAAAATAACCATATGGTTCTTAGCCCCGCCCAAGGCCTGAACACGCTTACCCGCAGCGCAGCCGCGTGTATAAACATATTCAGCAATAGGCGTTGACCCCACAAAACTAACAGCATGCACATCTTTATGATCAAGTAATGCATCGACAGCATCCTTACCGCCGTGCACTACATTCAGAACACCAGCAGGAAGCCCTGCTTCTTCAAACAAATCATGTATTAGGTTTGCGCTTGACGGGTCTCGCTCTGAAGGCTTCAAAACAAAGGTATTGCCGGTCGCAAGCGCCATCGGGATCATCCACAGCGGTACCATTGCCGGAAAATTGAACGGCGTAATACCCGCAACAACACCAAGCGGTTGACGCTCAGCACATGTATCAATACCCGGCCCAACATCACGGCTAAAGTCGCCCTTTAGTTTTTCAGGAATACCGCAAGCATACTCAACAACCTCCAGTGCGCGTGTCACTTCGCCGAGCGCATCGTCATGGGTTTTACCGTGCTCGCGGCTGATCGTCAGTGCAACTTCATCCGCTCTGCGTTCCAGTATTTCGCGAAGACGGAACATAACGCGTGCACGCTTTGCCGGCGGCGTCTGAGACCATGTTCCAAAAGCTACCTTTGCTACATCAACCGCCTTATTAATCTCCGCAGCCCCGCCAAGTACCACTGAGCCTGACTGCTCGCCTGTCGCCGGATTATAAATGGGCTGGCTTTCGCTAGTTAACCCTAACGTCCGCGCACCTGCAATGATATGTTCTACTGTGGTCATAGCTCTATTAATCCAACGTTTTGAGAATGTCCGCGATTGTGCCAAACGCGAAATCAATATGAGACTTTTCAATAATAAGCGGCGGCGACAAGGCAATGGTATCACCAGTTGTTCTGATCAACAGACCTGCTTCATATGCTTTCAGGAATGCCTCAAACGCACGCGCGGTCGGCGCACCTTCACGGGGCGAAAGCTCAATGCCTGCGATCAACCCCATATTGCGCAAGTCGATAACATTAGGTAGCCCCTTTAGGGAATGAACCGCATCTTGCCAGTAATCAGAAAGCTCTGCGCCCCGTGTTAGAAGGCCATCTTCCTCATAGGTATCAAGTGTGCCTAACGCAGCAGCACAGGCCATCGGATTACCGGAGAAAGTATAGCCGTGGAAAAATTCCACCATATTCTCAGGTCCCGTCATAAAGGCATCATAGATTTTATCTTGAACGAACACCGCCCCCATTGGAATAACGCCGTTTGCAAGCGCCTTGGCCGTTGTGACAATATCGGGTTCAACACCAAACCTGTTCACAGCAAATGGGGAACCAAGTCTGCCGAATGCAGTGATAACCTCATCAAATATCAAAAGGATACCATGCTGATCGCAAATCTGACGCAAGCGCTCTAGGTAACCTTTGGGCGGCAGGATAACACCAGCCGAACCAGCAAGAGGCTCAACAATCACAGCAGCAATTGTTGATGCGTCATGCAGTTCAATCATGCGGATCAAGTCTTCCGCATATTCTACGCCGTTCTCTGGTTGTCCCTTCGAAAAGCGGTTTTCAGCAATGCCGTGTGTGTGCCTCAAATGGTCAACACCTGTTACCAGTGTACCAAACATTTTACGGTTTGCAGGCATACCACCAACCGACATCCCGCCGAAATTGACACCATGATAACCTTTTTCGCGGCCAATCAGCCTCGTACGGTGCCCTTCACCACGCACACGGTGATAAGCTATCGCCATTTTCAGCGCGGTTTCAACGGATTCTGAACCTGAGTTAGTGAAGAATATCTTGTTTAAATCACCCGGCATCATGCGTGCAAGGCGGCTCGCAAGCTCAAATTGTTTTGGGTGCCCCATCTGAAAGGCAGGCGAGTAATCAAGCTCTGCCGCTTGTTTCTGAATGGCCTCAACAATGCGGGGTCTATTGTGGCCTGCATTACAACACCAAAGGCCGGCAATACCATCAAGGAGCTTACGCCCGTCAGACAACGTAAAATACATGCCATCCGCACCCACAACCATGCGCGGATTTTTCTTAAACTGCCTATTAGCAGTAAATGGCATCCAGTAAGCATCTAGATCATTTGCTTTAGCGTCAGCAGGTAATCCAGTCATTTAACTTTCCCCCGCATCTTGTTACTCCGCAGCCTTCATCGGGTTAAGCGGATGTTCGGGCCATGTTACATAGGGCTCATCAGTTTCAACTTCACGCATTTCAATGCATTCAGGAACAGGACAAACATGCACACAAAGGTTACAACCAACACATTCTTCATCAATAACTGTGAAACTACGCTTACCGTCTTCGGCCACGGCGAATTCAATCGCCTGGTGGGACGTGTCCTCGCAGGCAATATGACAGCGGCCACACTCGATACAGCTATCGGGGTTAATGAACGCTTTGGTATCAAAGTTCATGTTGAGTTCGTTCCAATCAACAGTATTTGGAACCGCCATACCGCAGAACTCATCAATCGACTTATAACCCTTTTCGTCCATCCAGCCGGATAGGCCTGCAATCATATCATCAACAATACGAAATCCATAGAGCATTGCAGCGGTACAGACCTGCAAACCTTCAGCGCCTAATGCAATAAACTCCGCAGCGTCCCGCCATGTTTCAATGCCGCCAATCGCTGAAATTTCAAGGTCCCGCGTTTCAGCGTTACGCGCAATTTCCGCCACCATATTGAGGGCAATAGGCTTAACTGCCGACCCACAATAACCACCGTGTGTGCCCTTGCCGTCAACCACAGGCGTTGGAGCCATCTCATCGAGGTCAACTGAAACAATAGAATTCACAGTGTTGATTAAAGAAACCGCGTCCGCACCGCCCTTTTGCGCAGCCTCAGCTGACCAAAGGATATTTGTGATGTTGGGCGTAAGCTTAGTGAAAACAGGGATATCCACCGCCTCTTTTACCCAGCGTGTCACCTTTTCCACCATCTCAGGTACTTGCCCGATAGCTGAGCCCATGCCGCGTTCACACATGCCGTGTGGGCAGCCAAGGTTAAGCTCAATACCGTGCACCCCGGCACCAGCGATGCGAACAGCAAGGTCTTTCCAAACCTTTTCCTCAATCACGGCCATCATAGAGCCAATAATAACCCGGTCAGGCCATTCTTTCCTGACACGACGAATTTCTTCAAGGTTCGTCTCAAGCGGCCTGTCGGAGATAAGCTCGATATTATTGATACCAAGAATACCCCGGTTACCATCTTTATGCACACCGTACCGGCTTGCCACATTCACCACCGGAGGGTCTTCACCCAGTGTTTTCCAAACAACACCGCCCCAGCCCGCCTCAAAGGCGCGCACGACATTGATATATTTATCCGTCGGCGGCGCGGACGCGAGCCAAAAAGGATTGATGCTTTCAATTCCAGCGATGGTGCATTTCAAATCCGCCATATCGCCCTCCTATTTGGCCTTAAGGTACGTATCAATTGCATGCGCAGCCTGTTTACCGTCTTCCACCGCTTGAACGGTCAAATCTTCACCAGACTTGATGCAATCACCGCCAGCAAAAACACCGGCAAGGGAAGTTTCAAAATTGTCACCAACGGAGATTTTTCCGCCCTGCTGGTCAAAACCGTCTAACACTGAGGTGTCGAGCTTTTGTCCGATGGCCTTCAGCACCATGTCAGCAGGCAAGTCAAACGTTTTGCCTGTACCAACAAGTTTGCCGTCTCGCTCAGCCACGCGCTCAAACGCCATTGAACGAACGGCACCATTACCGTGAATTGCCGTCGGTGCAGACCAGAGGCGCACATTCACACCGTTGGTGCGCGCAAGATCAACTTCCCAGTCAGTGGCACTCATGTTTGCTTCGCCGCGGCGGTAAACTAGAGTCACATTATTAGCGCCTAGTCGCTTGGACTGCACGGCGGCATCAATTGCGGTGTTGCCCGCGCCGATTACAATCACATCATCACCTACAGTTACGCTACTTTTGTCTTCTGCTTGCCGGAGTTCTTCAATGAAGGCCACAGCATCTCGGACACCGCTTTTATCTTCCCCTTCAAGGCCAAGAACATTTGTTGTACCCAAACCAACGCCGAGGTAAACAGCATCAAATTGGTCGCGCAGTTTTTGAATGGAAACCGTTTCACCAAGGCGCTGACCATATTTGATTTCAATGCCCCCAATACCCAGTAGAAATTCAACTTCCTTCTGCGCAAAGTCATCAACCATTTTATAGGCAGCGAGGCCATATTCGTTAAGACCACCCGGTTTTGCCTTAGCCTCAAACACCGTAACCGTATGCCCAAGCATTGCAGCACGGTGTGCACACGACAGGCCCGCAGGCCCTGCACCGACAACAGCAATATGTTTACCAGTATCCGCAACACGCTCAAACGGATGAGCTCCACCCTTGGCAATTAAATGGTCAACCGCATGGCGTTGGAGCGCACCAATCTCGACGGGCTCCTTCTCAGAGGCATTGAGTACACATGCCTGTTCGCAGAGCACTTCTGTGGGGCAAGCCCGTGCGCATGTGCCGCCCATAATATTCTGGGAGAGAATAGTTTTTGCTGATCCAACGACATTATCCGTTCTTATCTGATGAATAAATGTGGGGATATCAATTGAGGTTGGACACGCCTCTATGCAGAGTGCATCATAACAATACAGACAGCGGTCAGCTTCTGTCTTCGCTTGCAAGCTACTTAACGGCTCATGCAAGTCCGAAAAATTGGTGTCGATCGCTTCCTTTGAAAGCGGACCACCACCAACCGCAGCGCACGGTCTAAGCGACATAAACACTTCCTCCTATTGGCCTCCGAAACTTACGTTAAATGATTCTTGACTATTTGGTCAAGATTTAGTTTTGTTATATTTACATGAAGGCCTGCGCAATATTTTGAAAGCCTTCCGTATATTGTGGGAAAGATCGGAAACCGGCATCCCAAAACCATAGGAAAACAAAATATGACACATCGTCAAACAGAGGTGATGCCAACCATAAAAGTTGCCGCAGCCATTATTAACGACAAAGAAGGTCGTACACTTCTCGTACGGAAACGTGGCACAGATTTTTTCATGCAGGCTGGTGGCAAAATGGAAGTGGGAGAGAATGCACTAACCGCCCTATCACGCGAATTAAGAGAAGAGCTTGGCATGGTGCTTGACGAAGCTAGCACGCAATATGTAGGGCGGTATACTGCGGTTGCGGCCAACGAGGCTGGTTATCTAGTTGAGGCAGAGATGTTTCTAATAGAAATTGATCATAAAGTTTCCCCCGCCGCAGAAATTGAAGAAATCGCATGGTTCAACATCGGCCGACCAATCGACTTGCCCCTAGCGCCCTTAACCCGCGACAACGCGTTGCCAATCGCGCACAGAAGTATTTCGCATCATTAGGTATAATATTTCCAATAACAATAAAAGCAGTTGACCTTCCCCATTTTTTGCCAAAAATAGTTGTTCACACGGCTTTTACTTTTGGGGACAACATGCCAATTAAGAAACTTGTTTCTGACTGGAGAGCCGCAGGCATTGAAGAAGGGGATACCCTGCTTCTACACAGTAGCCTGAAAAGAACCCTCATCAAATATGCACGTGCTGGCTATAAATTAACACCAGACGCCATTCTTTCGTCATTTATTGAAGCGCTTGGGCCATCAGGAACATTAATTCTACCGCTGTTCAATTTTTCTTTTACAAACGGTTTAACCTTTGACATTCGCCACTCTCCCTCACACATGGGAGCCCTAACAGAATCTGGACGCACGATGACAGGGTCAGTTCGAACCGGACATCCGGTATACTCCTTTTCTGCCATAGGGAAGCATACCGATGCCTTCAGAGGTATCGACAACCAAAGCGGTTATGGCACAGATTCACCCTTCGCTAAACTAAGGGAATTAGATGGTAAAATCGGAATCCTGAATCTTTCCGATCAGAACAGCATGACATTCTATCATCATGTTGAAGAAATGAATGATGTACCATACCGTCACCACAAATCGTTTTCGGGCGCCTACATCGATGCACACGGCGTTCAGACCATCAAAACCTATTCAATTTTCGTAAGAAACCTCGAAGATGGCGTACTGACACATGTTGACCCTATGGGAGAAAGACTTTGGAGAGCTGGCATCTATCAAGGCTTTAAGCATGATGAGGACTGTGGTCTACGTCTATGCAAAGCCAACAATGTGTTTTCTTTTGTCTCTGACGCTATAAACCGCGATGAAGCCTATGGTAATCTTTACAAAACCGCGGACTCATAGAAACTGGAGCAATGCCCAAGTGTCATCGGACTTCACATCAAAACAAAATGCCACACCAAATGAGGTTACTGGACACAAGGTATACCAGTGGGCAGAAAAACTATTTCCACTCTGCCGTAGCCTTACAGGGCAAGGCACCCTAGAGACCCTCAAGTTTTTTCAGAGCATAGTTGACGGTCTAGAAATTCACTCGATCCCATCAGGAACAAAAGTCGGCGACTGGACTGTTCCTAATCAGTGGGACATCCATGATGCTTATATCAAGGATCCAAATGGCACAAAAATCGTCGATTTCAAACAATCTAACTTGCATGTCATTGGCTATTCAGAACCTATCGATACCGTTCTTCCGTTAACAGAACTTCAACCGAGACTGCGTTCCCTGCCGCATCTCCCGGAGGCGATCCCATATTGTACATCTTACTACAATCGATATTGGGGTTTCTGCCTGAGTGATACACAGCGGAAAGAGCTCATTGACGGCGACTATCACGTGAAAATTGATAGCAGCTTAAAACCCGGACATTTAAACTATGCTGAGCTATATATTGCTGGTGACACAGACGAAGAAATACTGCTCTCCAGTTATTGCTGCCATCCTTCACTAGCCAACAATGAACTATCAGGGCCATGTGTTTTGGCCGGCTTAGCCTTATGGTTAAAACAACAACCAAAACTACGCTACAGCTACCGTATTATCTTCACTGTAGAAACGATAGGGTCCATCATATATATCAACAAGCACCTCAAAAAAATGAAGGAAAAGCTTGTTGCTGGCTATGTATTGACATGCTGCGGTGACGAGAATCGCTATAGCTTTTCCCAGACAAGAATGGGCGACAGCCTCACAGACCGCGTTACACGCCACACCTTAGAACATCACGCCGACAAATTTGACGAATATAAATTTTTAGAAATCGGTGGCAGTGACAACATTCAATACTGCAGCCCTAATGTTGACTTGCCTGTTTGCACACTGATGCGCTCGGCCCATGGCACCTATAAAGAATACCATAACTCATTGGATAACTTAGACTTCATATCACCAGGGGGTCTGCAGGGGGCCTTTGACGTCTATAAGAAGGCCATCACTTTGCTCGAAAACAATCATACTTGGCAATTAACCACCATTGGCGAACCACAACTTGGGAAGTATGGTCTTTATAACTCCGAAACTAACCCTTGGCCGTGGCAAAGAACAAAACTTCTTAAGCTATTTTTAGCTTATGCGGATGGACAACATGATCTTGTACAAATGGCGGAGCGGCTTGGCTGCAATGCCCTAGATCTCATTTCCATTGCCGAAGAATGCAAAAAACACGGCCTAGTGACCAAGGCCATCTGAAACACCATGGTTGATGGA
>CAXBKT010000152.1:0-8886 GCA_963976155.1 uncultured Kordiimonadaceae bacterium
CACCAGCTTTTTTTGCAGCATCCACAAGTATATGCGCAAACAAATGGTCAATACCAGGGTCTAAGCCCACTTCATTCATCAAGACTACGCCAGCCTCTTTAGCGCGCTCATCAAGCGCCGCCATTTCGGGTGAAACATAACTTGAAGTTACAAGGTGCGCTTTATGCTCTATAGCAAGTTTCGCAAGTTCGATATGAAGCGCAGCAGGTAACATAGACACAATAATATCGCCCGGTGCGATAGCCGCCTTAAACACAACGAGCGATGCCTCATCTCGCAAATCCAACCTGCTAAAGCCAAACGTTGCATCACCTTGAAGCTGCGACTTAAGCATATTAGCGCGGTCTGCCGTCACATCCCATACGATAAGTTTTTCGTTTTTTTCCGCGAGCGAAACAATGCCTGGCCCGGAAGCAAGACCAGCTCCTACCCAATGAATAGTACTCATAACAAATATTCCCCCAGGAATAGACACATACTCAAAACCACTTACTCTGCAGCTTGCGCCATAGCAATGCTAGCGCATGCTTTATGAAACGCTGCACGACTTGCTTCCCACACAGGGTCGCCGTCCAGTTCTTTCAGAAAAGGCAACAACAAACCCGCGAATTCAACACTAGCTTCTTTCGGAAGAAGAGACGGTAAATTATCTATGGCAATCAGATCGAGAGAGCCTCCATCACCCACCACTTCAACAAAAGGCCGATCCCAGCTAGTAGGCGCCGTATACAAAGGAAGTGGATTGAAATCACTGAAAGGATCACACGACACATCAGAAATAACTTTCAGATTCCCTCTCCCCACATCCTCAGTGCGAACAAAGGGCTTAATCTGACCGCTTACAAACGCACAGTTCACAAGAAGATCGAAATCCATCAACACATCCCTGTCCAAACGGTGCGTTTCAGTACGATCCCACTCGGTCACAACCGCGCCGTGACGCTTAAGAATTTCCACAGCCCCTCGACCACCACGCCCTCTCGCGCCAATAACCAATGCTTTCGGCGCTGCCCCCTTCACTTTCAAGGAATTAATCTGAGCATCTAGCCCTGCAACATTGTCAAAAGACTTCAAGCCTTGGCCGATTATAGACATCCTATCAGCAGTACGGTCATACCACTGCATTAGCGCAAGAGCTGCCCCCATATAGCCCGCCCAATAGCCAAACGCGACGACGCGGCGGCCTGTTTCATCAACCATATATTCAATATCTAAAAGATCGCCGCCACCTGCTTGAAATCTGCCAAGCAAATCCTGCCATCCGGCCTGTTCTTTGAAAGCATGCGCAAAATATATATGATCATTTTTGAGAACAGCCGGGGCATCTGGCAGTTCTTTAAGGCCTAAAATAGTTGCTCCTTTTGGTGCATCTACCCAGTCCCCAGGCTCTGCAATAACACAGCCTGCTTGCTCATATTCATCAGTTGTAAAAATACGCTTATTCGACCGCTCAACAACAACATCATAGCCTAAAGAAACCAGGCTCTTTGCACCCTCCGGCAACAAGGGCGAACGACGTTCGGTTTCCCTTACTTCATCGCGCAACCATAAGACATTTGCCATAGCTAAGCTCTCCCGCATTGATATTTTATATATTTCCCACTGCAGCTCGACTGGCTGCTTTCCTTATTTTTTAAGTGTAAGTTTCGGATATGTCGGGGAAAACCCGCAGACTGCCGACATACGCCGTCAAGTCGGGATTTTTTGTCTTTTTTTTCCGTGAATATGCGAGAAGATTTATTCTATGATAAGCCAAGAAAGTGAGAGTACCTATTCCTCTTTCTTAAGCTATATAAACTACTACCTAGAAGTTCATATAATTGCAGTAATCAGCCTGCCTTTTTGACCCAACCTTGCATAAGATAGTATCAAGAAGCACTGTTAAAAGAAGAATTTATTTGGCCATGACATGCTGGACGCTTTATATTTTACGCTGCGGCGACGGTAGCCTATACACTGGCATCACTAATGATTTAGATCGACGCTTTGAAGCCCACCAAGCTGGCACAGGTGCCAAATACACTCGCGGACGCGGCCCACTTACAATCATCCATACAGAAACCCACAACGATCGTAGCACAGCTTCTAAACGTGAATATTTTGTAAAAGGTTTAAGCCGACAAGAAAAGTTGGCTCTCTGCAAACCTTCGGTGCGCTAATATTTTTTATCTATTATTTGGAGGATACTCTTGACGGCACCGTTATCTATAGGCTGGGGGCTGATTTATACGATTTCTCAGCCAATGAACCTAGCAAACCCTGCTTACTGCCCCGGCCTTAATGTGCCGGGGTATTTTTTTGATTATATATCTGCGCTCAATTTACATCTTTTCCGCCCTTCGCCTTTCACGCTAATGACGGTCACTACTCGTTAAACCTATATATATTATGGTCAAGGTAACAGTGCCTCTGCGAAAAACCATGAGCTTATAGACCCAAGGTACCGGTGCTTTATGCAGCTTACCTAGCCCTATACGTGCTCCCCTCAAGTATCAGACAAACCGATTGGAGTTTCTTCCATAACTTGGTTAAGCTATCCGCTCTGTCTTTCTAATCAAAAGCAGAAACATTCTTTAACATTCAGGTTGTTTGGAAATTTCATGTCCCACACCACCATCAGCTATGTTTGCGGCACCTCTGATGTTCCCTTACTTTTTAAAACCGTTGGGCAAACTTTCGACGAAACAGCCGTCGCCTTTGCTGACCGCGAAGCCATTGTGGTTTGCCATCAGGATATTCGCTGGACATACGCGGAACTTAAGGTAGCCGTAGACGCCTATGCAGCGGGACTTATCTCCCTTGATCTCAACCCCGGTGACCGCATCGGCATATGGTCCCCCAACAATGTTGAATGGATAATCACACAATTTGCGACCGCAAAAGCCGGATTGATCCTCGTCAACATCAACCCCGCATACCGGCTTTCTGAACTGGAATATGCACTCAATCTATCGGGTTGCCGTGCTCTCATTCTCGCGGACCAGTTTAAATCTAGCAATTATGTAGAAATGATCCAGGCCTTAGCCCCTGAGCTGGCAAGCTGCCTGCCCGGTGCCCTAAAAGCTGACAAACTACCTAACCTTGAATTAGTCGCGGTTATTTCAAAACACACACCCGAGGGCTTCCTCAATTTCCGTGACATTGCCAAACGCGCAAACGACACCAGCAAAGCTCGCATGATAGAACTTGCTGCTATCTTGCAACCAGATGACCCGATCAATATCCAGTTTACGTCAGGCACGACAGGCTCACCAAAGGGCGCCACCCTTACGCACCATAATATTGTCAATAATGGCTATTTCGTTGCAGAACGCCAGCGGTTTACGGAGCAAGACAAGCTTTGTATCCCCGTACCGCTTTATCATTGTTTTGGTATGGTAATGGGCGTGCTAGGCTGTATCACCCATGGTGCCTGTATTGTATTGCCGGGCGATGCCTTTGATCCCGCGACTACCCTAAAAGCCCTCTCTGAAGAACAATGCACAGCGCTGTACGGCGTACCCACCATGTTTATCGCACAGCTCGAAGACCCAAGCTTTAGCGATTATGAGTTTCCGCATCTGCGCACCGGCGCCATGGCGGGTTCGCCCTGCCCTGTTGAGGTGATGAAAAGTGTGATATCCGACATGAACCTACGGGACATGACCATCGCCTACGGCATGACAGAAACCAGTCCAGTAAGTCTGCAAACCTCACCTGATGCACCTCTCGATAAACGTGTTGAAACCGTCGGGACGATCCACCCCTTTGTTGAAGTCAAAATCATAGACCCCGATGGTCGCTGCCTGCCACGCGGTGAACAAGGCGAACTAGTCACACGTGGCTATTCAGTTATGCTCGGCTACTGGGCCGATGAAGAGCGTACTGACGAAGCCATAGACAGTGGCGGCTGGATGCACACGGGTGATATCGCTATTATGACCGAGGATGATTATGTCAGCATCACTGGGCGCTTGAAGGATATGATCATCCGGGGCGGTGAGAATGTCTACCCGCGCGAGATCGAAGAATTTCTCTATACGCACCCTGATATTTCCGACGCACAGGTTTTTGGTGTGCCCGATAAAAAATTTGGTGAACAAGTGGCTGTTTGGGTCAAGGTAAAGTCAGGCTCAGCCCTTGACGCAGATGCCTTAAAGGCCTTTTGCAAAGGTCAAATCGCTCATTATAAAATTCCACATCATGTGAAGTTTGTCGACGAGTTCCCCATGACAGTTACCGGTAAAATCCAAAAATTTATCATGCGTGATGAAACCGTGAAATCCCTCGACTTATAGTCTGACTATTAAATAGGCGCTCCTCTCAGCAAAGCTATTCCTCCAACAAACGGTCGATGATCGCGCAGTTAGGCGTTGGTCCACCGCTACATTTTGCCGCCATTAATTCCAATTCCTGTTTCATCTTGCTGAGATCAGCAATCTTGCTTGCAATGACTCTCGCGTTAGCCAGCGCCACCCTCTGCACCTCATCGCAGGAATATCCGCCATCAACCATCACCAACAAGTCGGCAATTTGCGCGTTGGAGAAGCCAAGCTCTTTTGACCACTGAATGAATTTAAGCCGCTTAAGGTGATCATGCGAATAACAGCGATAACCAGCCGCAGTACGAGGCGGGTCAGGCATCAAACCCTGTTTCTCGTAATAGCGAATGGTCTCCAGATTAACCCCACATTCAACGGCAAGAGCACCTCGGGTATATGTTTCTTTCATGATGTCTGTCATTTTCTTCTTGAGTCTGTAGTTACTACAGAGCTTATCATCTTCGTATGGATACTGACAAATCACATAAATGGCTCGCAAGTGGCAGCTTACTCGGCGGCATAAGTGCTTTCATTGGTGCGTCTTGCTGTGTGCTTCCGCTCATATTATTCAACATCGGTATCAGTAGTGCCTTAATTGCGCGACTTGCTTTTTTCGCACGCTACAAAGACCAATTTCTTTTAGGCGCCAGCGCCCTCATTGGGCTTGGGGCTTTTTTTGCATTTAGGGCGGGAGAAAACCACCAAGGCGCATATTTTTTATGTTTGGTTTAGCCCTAATTTTTGTCGGTACTGCCTACATATTCCCCGCCTATGAAAGCCAGCTATTAAAGCTATTGAACTTGAGAGAGTAAAAGGAATGCAATTAACATCCACTCTAACTTGCCCCGACTGTGCGCACCGCGAAACAGAGGTTATGCCAACCGATGCCTGTCAGTATTTTTACGATTGCAAAGGTTGCGGCACACTTTTGAAACCTAAGAAGGGCGACTGCTGCGTTTATTGCTCGTTTGGTACCATGCCTTGCCCACCGATCCAGCAGGGAGATTGCTGCCACACCGACTAACTACACTGTTCAATGTTTCCACCCTAGAACGCCCCAACCCGCACCAAGCGCCAGAACTTCCCCCAACACCATAGGTAAAGCAACCTTATCCGAATCCTCTTTACTATTTCTTATTGTATTTCAATCACGCTCCTTAAAACTACTTTTAAGCGATTGAAAAAATCATGCCTACAGTCGAAAAGCTATCTCCTGCGCAAGAAGCCCTTTTGACATATTGGTTAAGGCATAGTGACGGCCAGAGTCACCCACTTCCAACAACCGGTGACATAGAACTAGATGAAGTAGGCCACCACAAAGATTGGGCTGTCATTTTCGAGAAAATGTGCAATCCTCTTGACTATAAGTATCGATTAATTGGTAGAAATATCAGCTTCTTCATACATCATGATTATACTGGTGTAAGATTATCCGCCATGCCTGGAAAAGGAAAAGACTCAAAAATTTGGGCTTTTTTAACTGCTACAGTAAACGCGCAAAAGCCTCTACTGGAAGTATTGCCTTATGTAGGACCTGAACCTGATTACTCTCACACCACACTTTTAAGTTTACCTTTGACGCAACAAGATTCAGGCGCTGAAATGATTTTATTGGGCGTAGATTTTGTAAAATGGCCCTTCATCGGAGCTAACAATAGTTTTGACAGTAAGATTGCGTCACTAAAAAAATTCTTGGTTCATCAAATAAAACAGCACCCCATCTAACGCAACATCAACGCTCTAACGAACGCGAGTTACTTCTGTAAAGTTCTCTCTATATTTTTATTGTAGGAGAATTAACTATGATGCTGAAAGTATGCCACGCACCTGGTAGGCGTCTGATGTTCGGACAGCTTTTACAACGCTCACAACAATCGAGTTTAACATCACCACAGTGCAATTGTTAGCTGATGTTAAACCCACCTACGGTACATTGGGGAGCGAAATGCTCCCCAAAATATTCTATAATGTCGTACGGACATCCCATAACTCAGGGAACAGCACCACTGAGAGCATCTTCTGTAAGTATGCAACACCAGACGTACCGCCTGTACCACGCTTAAAGCCCATGATACGCTCCACTGTTGTCACATGATTAAAGCGCCACCGACGGAAATAATCTTCAAAATCAATAAGCTTCTCTGCAAGCTCATACAGCTCCCAATTACCTTCAGGGTCACGATAAACAGCCCGCCACGCATCACTCACGCTTTCATGCGCCTCGTAGGACTGGGCCCAATCACGATCAAGCACATCCGCTCCTACATCAAAGCCTCGACGTGCAAGAAGTTTTAGCACTTCATCGTAAATGCTCGGCTCATTCAAAAGCGTCGATAGATAGTCATGCACCTCAGGCACATGCGCGTGCGGCTTCAGCATTGCGGCATTTTTGTTGCCAACTGCATATTCAATCGCCCGGTACTGATGAGACTGAAACCCTGACGATTGCCCCAAACTATCGCGGAACGTGGTATATTCACTCGGCGTCATCGTCCTGAGCACATCCCACGCGTTATTAAGCTGCTCAAAAATCCGCGCGACACGGGTCAGCATCTTAAAGCATGGTTGCAAATCGTCAGCTACAATGGCGGCTTTTGCAGCAGCCATTTCGTGTAAAGCAAGTTTCATCCACAACTCAGATGTCTGATGCTGAATGATAAACAGAAATTCATCATGCGCTTCGGAAAGAGGGTGCTGCGCCGAGAGTATCTTCTCAAGTCCCAAATAATCGCCGTAGGACATGCGTCCATCAAAGGCCATTTGAGCGCCATCGTCAGCCGGATTGTAGGCTTTGGTCATGTGACCTTCTCCTTCTTCATAAAGACTGGATTGCGCCACAGCTCTTCCCTGAGCACTTTTTCAAGCACTTCTGCGGCATGAAACACATCTTGGTAACTGACATAAAGCGGCGTAAAGCCAAATCTAATCACATCTGGCGCACGGAAATCTCCAATTACACCATCAGCAATAAGCGCTTGCATAACCGCGTACCCTTCAGGGCAGTGGAATGAAACCTGGCTACCTCTAACCGCCTCATCCCTTGGGCTCGCAAGCTTCAAACCGAACTCCGTACAGCGCGCCTCCACTTCGTTGATAAACAAATCACAAAGCGCCACTGACTTTTTCCGAAGTTCGGCCATATCAACATCCGCCCACACATCAAGCGCTGTATCAAGTGCAGACAAGGCAATCACTGGTGGCGTACCGACATTCATGCGTTTAACACCCTCGGCGGGCTCATAACCAAGATCAAAAGCAAAAGGCGACTTATGTCCAATCCAACCAGTAAGCATAGGTTTGATTTTACTTTGATGACGAGGTGCCACGTAAATGAAAGCTGGTGAACCAGGCCCACCGTTAAAATATTTGTAAGTGCAACCAACTGCCAAATCCACATTACAGCCCGCAAGATCAACCTCAAACGCCCCTGCTGAATGCGCGAGATCCCACATAACAATTGCACCAACCTCGTGTGCGCGCCCCGTCAGCCTTTTCATGTCATGGCGGCGGCCTGTCCTGTAATCCACCTGCGTAATCATCATCACAGCTATGGTATCATCAAGCGCGTCATAAACAGCTTCAGGATCAACAATTTTCACTTCGTGGCCCTGCCCGAGCGTATCAGCAACACCTTGTGCCATATACACGTCAGTTGGGAAGTTACCGTTATCTGTTAAGATCACTTTACGTTCTGGATTTAGGGATAATCCTGCTGACACTGCCTTCGCAACATTAAGAGATGTCGTATCCACAGACACAAGCGCACCCTCTTCCGCACCAACTAGCCTACCGATTTTGGCGCCAACACGCTCTGGCAGGTCCATCCAGCTATGGCTATTCCAAGCGCGAATAAGACTGTTGCCCCACTCATTCGCCACTGTTTCTGCAACACGGTCCTTCACAGAAACTGGCAAAAGACCAAGTGAATTACCATCCAAATAACAGACCCCCTCTGGAATATGAAACTCGTCACGCTTGTGACGCAGTGGGTCAGTGGAATCCAATGTCTTTACTTCTTCAATCGTTACTCTAGACATCATACGTTCTCAATCACGGCAGTGGCTTCAATCTCGATCTTGGCTTCGTCTTCCATCAGGTCCGCCACCTGCACCACAGACATAGCTGGGTAATGCGACCCAAAAACCGAGCGGTAAATCCGCCCCACGTTCTTGAGGTTCGCGAGATATTCTTTTTTATCAGTGATAAACCACGTCAGCCGCACCACATGCTCAGGCGTTGCACCAGCTTCTTTCAGGAGCACGGCAATATTCTCAAGCGTTTGCTGAAACTGATCCGCAAACGTATGGGCTTCAAATACTTGATCAGCATTCCAGCCAATTTGGCCACCAAGCACGATCATTTTGCCCTCAGTCATAATCCCGTTTGAGTATCCAATTGGCTTCTTCCAGCCCTCAGGCAACAAATGTGTCTGGGTCATATCGTTGGTCCTACTTGTTTAATTCTGAATTAATTGTTTGCTCAGCGCGGCGCGCAAATCATCTGGCCAGCCATCGGATTTTTCCAAGGCGCTTTTGGCGTACACAAGCACAAGCTCAGCACGCACACGCACTGTGTCGCCGTGCTT
>CAXBKT010000153.1:0-8884 GCA_963976155.1 uncultured Kordiimonadaceae bacterium
CCCGCCTGCAACGCATCCCGAGCTTGGGTCTTAAATTTCTCTAAAAGCTGTTTTGGATTACCGCGCGATCTATTGTCGTTGCGATTCCCCCCATTGCTGCCACCAGAGTTATTAGGCTTACCACCCTTACGGGGAGGGCCTGTACGAGCGCGCTGTTTTCGCGCGTTTGGAGCCTGTTTCATACGGAATTAATACCAACAGTGTTCTGAAATTGCATATAAAGGCAGTATTAGTCTGCCAACTTTCCGACATCGATAATCGATATATTTTCGGATATGTCCTGAGCATATCATCCCAATAAGGGGGCTTTACTCTGTGGACGCCCTTACCCTAGCGCCTATATTCGCCCTTTCCAAGGACGAATTTGCTTTATTTGATATTTTTTCCACTAACAACTCGGTCAACGCCACCAAGATCACGCGTAATTTCAATATCTTGCAGACCATTTTCCGCAAATAACGCCGCAACATCTGACGCCTGATGAATACCAACCTCAACAGCCAATAGTCCATCCGCAGCAAGGAAAGTACACGCATTTTCAGCAATAACCCGATAAGGGTTCAATCCATCAGTACCGCCATCAAGCGCGGAAAGTGGCTCAAAATTCCTCACATCTGGCATCAATGTGTCAATATCTGCGGCAGGAATATAGGGTGGATTAGAAACAATAACAGAAAACCCACTTGTGGGTTTCTCAACCGCAGTAAACCAGTCGCTTTTGCTAAAAGTTGCCCGCTCACCAATACCGCAATTTCTTGCGTTGTCATCAGCAACTTTCAGCGCACCATCCGACATATCAACACCGTGACCGGTAGCTTCACTCCACTCTGACAACAAGCTCAAAAGAATACAGCCACTTCCTGTACCCAGATCGAGTACTGTCGGCACTAAAGCTTTTACACGCCTCAAAACCACTTCAACCAAGGTTTCAGTATCCGGGCGCGGGATGAGTGTATACTCATTAACCTTCAGGTCGAGTGTCCAAAACCCTTGTGTTCCAGTAATATAGGCAACCGGCTCACCCGTCATACGACGACTAACAAGTGCATCATATTGCAACTGCTTTGATACAGACAGATCAGCAGCATGGCCGTATAGAGCCACACGTTCACAGCCCAACAAATACGCGAGCAAATATTCAGCATCCAACTTAGCTAAGCTGTTACCTGCTGCCTCAAGTTTGCTTGTTGCTGCCTGAAGGACTGCCGCAATTGTGCGCGTCACACCTAAAGAGCCTCTTCCATCGCAGAAAGCTTCTCTGATTGGTCCTCTTGAATCAGCGCACCGACAACCTCCTCAAGGCCATCACCCGCTAAAATTTGATCAAGTTTATGGAGTGTTAAGCCAATCCGGTGGTCAGTTACACGCCCTTGCGGAAAATTATAGGTACGAATACGCTCAGACCTATCACCTGACCCAACTTGGGATTTACGGTTTTCCGAGCGTTCGTCGGCCAGTTTCTGTCGCTCCATATCATAAAGCTTGGCCCTCATAATTTTCCAAGCTTTATCACGGTTTTTATGCTGTGACTTTTCAGACTGCACCACCATAATCCCTGTCGGGATGTGTGTGATACGTACCGCAGAGTCGGTCGTATTTACGTGCTGTCCACCTGAACCAGACGCCCGCATGGTATCAACCCGAAAATCAGCTTCGTTGATTTCCACGTCCACATCCTCTGCTTCCGGCAACACAGCTACTGTTGCCGCAGAGGTGTGAATTCGGCCACCTGATTCTGTTGTCGGCACACGCTGCACACGGTGCACACCAGATTCGAACTTCAGTTTCGCGAACACACCTTTGCCGGTAACATTCGCCACAACTTCCTTAAAGCCACCCACTTCAGAAGCAGAAGCAGAAATCATTTCAACTTTCCAGCCTTGGCTCGCCGCATACCGCTCGTACATTGTATAAAGATCGCCGCCAAACAGCGCCGCCTCATCACCGCCAGTACCTGCCCGAATTTCCAAAATCGCAGACCGTTCATCAGCAGCATCTTTAGGGAGCAACTGAATGGAAAGCGCTTTATCCATCTCTGGTAAACGCTCTTTAAGCTCAAGAAATTCAGCCTGAGCCAGTTCTTTCATTTCTGCATCATCAGATGTCATCATCTCAGCAAGATCAGCCAGCTCAGCGCGGCCAGCCTTAAGGGCCGTTGCCGCTTCAACAACAGGACCAAGGTCGGAATATTCCTTACTTAACTTTACAAATTCTTCATTAGAGAATTCACCTGGTGTGCCGAGTGCATGCTCCAGATAACTATACCGGTCCAAAAGCATTGAGATGCGTTCATCAGTAATCATGGCCTGCCCTCTTATTCTGCTGTAACAGCTGCAATCAAGTCAGCGAAAGCAACCTGACTTTGTTCACCGTCATCAAGGCTTTTAAGTGTCACAACGCCTTCTTCAACTTCATTATCCCCGATGATAACTGCAAAGCGCGCGTTTGCCCGGTCGGCCCGGTTCATGCGTTTTTTAAGATTACCCGTTCGGTCAGATGTTACATTGAAACCACCTGAGCGCAGTATTTCCGCAATTTCAAACGCCTTAAGTGTTGCTGTTTCACCCATCGGCATCACAACAATGCCACGAGCGGGCATAGCACCTTTCTCCGACAACATCGCAAGGCGCTCGATCCCTGCAGCCCAGCCAACACCGGGTGTGGAAGGGCCGCCCAGTTTTTCGATCAGGCCATCATAACGGCCACCTGCAAGCACAGTTCCCTGCGCACCAAGCTCCGTAGTGATAAACTCGAATGCTGTGTGACAATAATAATCAAGGCCGCGCACAAGCCGCTCATCATGTTTAAATGGCACACCAACAGCCGTTAAGCCTGCTTGCACCGCCTCAAAAAAAGTGCGCGACGTTTCATTCAGACATTCTGACAAAAGAGGCGCATTCGCAACGATTGCCTTATCGCCTTCGTCTTTACTGTCCAAAATTCTTAGCGGGTTTGTTTCCAACCGACGTTTGCTGTCGTCAGAAAGCTTATCCAAATATCCCTCGAAATAGGCAACCAACTTTTCACGATAAACGGTACGGCTTTCTACATCACCCAGCGTATTCAGGTGCAAAATAACTTTGTCGCCAAGACCAAGCGATTGTAACAGACGCCACGCCATGGCGATCATATCCACATCAGCTTCAGGTGTATCTTGCCCAATCAGTTCAGCATCTAGCTGATGAAACTGGCGGTAACGGCCTTTTTGCGGGCGCTCGTACCGGAAAGCAGGACCGTAGCAAATAGCCCGCACCGGCAAGTTCTGCTGCATACCATTAGATATAAACGCCCGGCACACGCCTGCAGTAAATTCTGGCCGCAAGGTTACTTCTTCACCGCCACGGTCTTCAAAAGTATACATTTCCTTTGAAACAACATCGGATGCTTCGCCAAGCGGGCGCTTAAACACGTCCGTAAATTCAAAGATAGGCGGCGTTAGCTCTTCAAAACCATATGCTGCACCAATGCGGCGAAAATGATCCACGACAGCAGTCATGTTGCGGGCTTCTTCACCGTATATGTCGCGCGTACCCCGCGCTGGTTGCAGCTTGGACACAGTATATTCCTTCAAAATTTAGCTAAGAGTTGGCAGTAAGCGCAGTTGCTGCATCAATTTCAGCAGCCTTCGCTTCAACAAGCTCAACAATATGATCAACGAGTTTATCATCAGTAATTTTATGATCGGTCACACCGGACAAATAAACCATATGGTTACCCTGCCCGCCGCCCGTCAGGCCAATATCAGTTTCACGCGCCTCGCCCGGACCATTAACCACACAGCCAATGATAGAAAGGCTCAGCGGCGTGTGAATATGATTGAGGCGCTCTTCGAGTACCTCGACGGTTTTGATCACCGGAAACGCCTGCCGCGCACATGACGGACAGGAAATAATTTGCACACCCCGGTGACGAAGCCCCAAGGATTTTAGCATCTCGAAGCCAACTTTCACTTCTTCGGCAGGCTCAGCAGACAAGGAAACTCGGATCGTATCACCAATACCAGCCCAAAGAAGCGAGCCCATACCAATGGATGATTTCACTGTACCACCCCTGAGGCCACCGGCCTCCGTGATACCAAGATGAAGTGGATAATCACACGCGTCAGCGAGCCCGTGGTAGGCCGCGACAGCGAGGAACACATCAGATGCTTTCACACTAATCTTAAAGTCAAAAAAGTCATTATCCTCGAGAATGCGAGCATGCTCCAACGCGCTTTCTACAAGCGCTTCAGGGCACGGCTCTGCATATTTTTCAAGAAGATGCTTCTCAAGGGATCCTGCATTCACACCGATCCGCATCGAGCAGCCATTTGCTTTCGCCGCACGAATAACTTCCTTCACGCGCGCTTCGGAACCAATATTGCCTGGATTAATACGCAGGCAAGCAGCGCCTGCATCAGCCGCCTCTAAGGCGCGCTTATAGTGAAAGTGAATATCCGCGACGATTGGAACACCGGCTTCACGGCATATAGTTGGCATCGCCGCTGTCGAAGCTTCATCAGGGCACGATACGCGCACAATATCTACACCAGCCTCTTCAGCAAGTCGGATTTGCGCGAGAGTTGCCGAGGCATCTGATGTCAGCGTATTTGTCATTGTCTGCACTGTTATTGGTGCATCACCACCCACAGGTACATTCCCAACCATAATCTGGCGGGACTTACGACGAATGACATCTCTCCAAGGCCGAATGCTCATTGCGGCTTTCCTCAAATACAAACAGATTCGATGGAAGCACGCAGACTGCACACTTCCATAGATTGGGCTTATAAATGAGAAATGGCCTCGCTGAAAGCAAGGATTTCCTGATTGTTGAGAAAATTAGGCTTTATTCAGAACCAAACTCATCAAGTTCACCCACTTCTTGCTCTGTTAAAAGCGTGGCATCTTCGAGTTTAAGTTCTGAAACAATGGCGCCGCGATCACCAAGGCTTCCGGCTTCACCGCCAGTTATCTGCAGCAAAACACCGCCCGCATTACTAGTTGAAAGTAATATCACACCATCAGCTTGTGGCCGGTACGTCTGGCCTTCACGAAGGATGCCTGACCATACTTCTGTGCCATCAGTGCGCGCTACCCGAACCCAACTATCCTCAACTGCCCGCAATGTATAGTTGCCTGCAATTGCGTGCTCTTCGAAACCATCCGCATAAACAGCTGGTGCAAAGAATGATTGAGCAGGTCGCGTTTCGGCAACGACATCTAATGTAACAGATGACGATATTGTTGCTTGATTAATGCGCGTAACCCTCTCAAAAACAGCTTCCCCAGCCTGACCCGCAATAACCACGTCGTTTGCCGCGGTAACTGGTTCCGTAATATTAGCCTGTACAGCAGCAAGCTGCGCTTCTTCAACTTCAACAGTGTTGATCCCAACTGTAGAGGTCATGAAGCCAACCGTAACACCGCCACCAAACAACACCCAACAGGCACTAGCGCCAGCGAGTCCGACGATTGGCGCTAACCAAGTCGGTACTTTTCTGGATCGTTTTGTTGGTTTAATGACTGGTGCCTTCTCAAGCACACTAACTTCTGGATAATATTCTGCTTTAAAAGCTTCAATAATTATAGAAGCGTCTAGACCAAGCGCTGTTGCATACGATTTCACAAAGCCAATGGCAAAAGTCTTGCCTGGCAGCGCATCATAGTCAGCGGCTTCAATTGCCGTTAAATAATTACTCCGAACACAAATATCGGCCGCTACATATTTAATAGATAGCTTCCGCTCAACTCTTGCTGATTTCAACAGTTCAGCAACTGTTGTCTGCTCGTTATTCATTTTAAACCCGTCCCTAGTCCTTACTTATTAAAAGCGGACCGTAACCAATGTACATACAACCAGTCCTTTTCGGACCTTATGATTTATTGGCCTCCCCCTACCAAACGTTCCCTATATATCCCACTCGATATAGGCAACCTAAGGTTATGGCCATCAAGTTAATCTTTGTTAACTCTATATGCCCACACTTTAGTGAATAAATATTTGCTAGATAGAGTCAATTAGAATTAAAATTTAAGACCTAAAATCATATATTTAGGGGGATTAACGTAGAAATACGGCATTTCTAGTGCCGCGCTTAGAGCTTAACGTCATGATCCCGGGCAAAATGCGTAAGCGAGTCGCGAATCGAATGGTCAGGTGATTTGATGGATGCAAGCACGAACTCTCGCAGATTTTCCATATGCAGCGAACGGATCATGCGCTTTACGGGGCCAACAGAAGTCGGTGACACCGAAAAGCGGCGCATCCCTAGCCCAACAAGAGCCATCGCTTCAATCGGCCTCCCACCCATTTCACCACAAAGTGTTACGGGCACATTTGCAGCATCACAGGCCGTCACAATAGAGTGCAAGAAATTTAATACCGGCGGTGCCAACAGGTCATACCGGTCAGCAAGGCGCGGATTGCTTCTGTCACACGCAAAAAAGAACTGCATCAAGTCATTAGTGCCAATCGACAGAAAATCAATTTCCTTCAAAAGCGCATCCATTTGCCAACTGAGGGAAGGTACCTCCAGCATACAGCCCACCTTCACTTCGGTGGGTGGGGTTTTACCAAATTTCGCCAAACGGTCGATTTCTTTGTTCAAAATAATTTTGCAACGTTTTAGCTCCGCAACTTCGGCAATCATGGGAAACATCACATAAAGTGTTTTCCCAGGTGACGCATAAAGAAGCGCCCTCAATTGAAACCGGAGTAAAGCCGGGCGATCAAGAGCGATGCGTATAGCACGCCACCCCATCGCAGGATTTTCTTCTTCATCACGCGGCAGGAATGGCACCTGCTTGTCACCGCCAATATCAAGCGTTCGGAAAATAACAGGCCTGTCGCCCGCTGCATCAAGGGCTGCTTTATAAATTTTTGTTTGCTCATCCACTTTCGGAAGTGCCGGCGCAACCATAAACTGGAACTCTGTCCGGAAGAGCCCAATACCAGCTGCACCAGTCCTATCAAGACTAGGTAAGTCTACCAAAAGCCCTGCGTTCATCAGCAGGTCCACGTGGTGACCATCCAATGTGTCGGCAGGGAGAATTCGCTCCACCTGATATTCCGCCAGCAACTGCTCTTGCAGCTCCAAACGTTCACGGTAACTCTCAATAATATCATCTGCAGGGCGAATATAGGCGTGCTCGTTATCCGTATCGACAATGATATGCTCACCCGACTCGATATGACTGAGTAGGCCCTTCACACGCCCGAGCACAGGCACCCCCATCGCACGGGCGATGATGGTCATATGTGCCGTCTTAGACCCCTCCTCAAGAACAATCCCCTTAAGGAAGCTCTGATCGTACTCCATCAACTCCGCAGGGCCAATATTGCGAGCAACAAGGACAGAGTCTTCTGTTAACTTGGTTCTATAGTCCGAAGTATTACCTTGAATTATGCGAATAAGGCGCGTTGCCAAATCTTCAAAGTCGGCCACCCGTTCCCGCAGATAGGGGTCACGAATTTTCAACATACGCGCACGTGTTTCCTGCTGCACCCTATCCACAGCTGCTTCAGCAGTAAGACCGGAGCTAACAGCATCACGCATTTTGTCCTGCCAGCCTTGGTCATAGGCAAACATACGGTATGTCTCTAGAACTTCGCGGTGTTCACCGCCATGCGCCAAATCCGGGTGCTCAATCAACTGTTCTAACTGGAGACGGAGTTGCGCAATCGCATCCTCAAGTCTTATGCGTTCTTCTTCAACATCATCAGCAACAGTACGCGTCACATACACTTGCGGTTGGTGGAATACCGCAATACCAGCCCCAACGCCGCCGGCAAGCATGCCACCATCCAAAGTAATCGGCTGGCCAGATGAGGTTGCGTCTTCGGCTAATTCCTCAGGGTCCACGAGCGCCCCAGCGCCAACAAGTTCCGCAATAACCATAGAAATTGTTTGAAGAGCTTCAACTTCTTCTGGTTTATAGCGCCGTGCGGCTACATTCTGCACCACGAGCACACCAGAGACACGCCCTGCACGCAGAATCGGTACACCCAAGAAGCTATGATAAATATCTTCGCCCGTTTCAGGACGATAGACAAATCGGGGATGTTGCGGGGCCTCTGAGAGATTAAGCGGTAAACCACGCTCTGCTACCAAACCCACGAGGCCTTCACCAAAACGAAGTCTGGTCTGGTGAACAGCTTCTTCGTTCAAACCCTCGGTAGCAAAAAGCTCAAGGATACCGCCAGCGCGCGCCAAATAAAGAGAGCAAACCTCTGCGACCATATTCTGAGCAAGCACACGAACAACGCGGTCTAACTTGTCTTGTGCGCCCCCTTCACCAGCCATAACGCTGTGCAAACGGCGTAACAATAATCGTGGCTGACTTACATGCGCTTGCAAAACTGTCCCCTCGGTTAATCGCTTTCCGGATATAGGGTAAGCGACAAGAACATTCCAGTGTTAATCAGGAAATATCTAGTCGAAGTGTGCTTCTGCTTGAGAAACAAGCTCATTGATAATATCTTGAACTGGCTCAATTTTTTTAACCATACCAACGCTTTGCCCAGCCATTACGGAGCCTGTTTCGACGTCGCCATCCACCACAGCGCGCCGCAAGGCACCGCCCCAGAAACGTTCGATATCCATTTGGCCTTCAGCTTGCCCAACTTCACCAGCATGAAATTTACTTACAATTTCGCGTTGGGTATTCATAAATTCTTCAGTACCAAGATTTTTAAGCGCCCGAACCGGAATAACCGGGAACTGGGGGTCGATCTGCACACTTGCCACGGCATCACGAGCTTTACCTGCGATGAAAGCTTTTTTAAATTTTTCGTGTGCAATACATTCTTCGGCGACAACAAAGCGCGTACCAAGCTGCGCGCCAGATGCGCCCATTTCAAGGTACGCTGAAATAGCGTCACCACGGCCAATGCCACCCGCCAC
>CAXBKT010000154.1:0-8742 GCA_963976155.1 uncultured Kordiimonadaceae bacterium
GAATACGGCGTCACGGTTATCCTGTGTGGTGCCTGACTTTCCTGCAGCAGGTCGGTCAATTGCTGCATTTTTGCCGGACCCCCAAACAACAACAGATGTAAGCATTTCGGTCATCGCTTTCACTGTAGGGTAAGCAAGCGCGGCAATAGGAGGTTTTGGTGTTCGTCTGTATAAAACCTCACCCTCTAGCGATGTGATCTCGATGATACTGTATGCAGGTGCTAAATGGCCACCGTTCGCAATTGCGGCATAGCTGCTTGCCAAATCAATAAGCATTACTTCCTCGGTGCCGAGAGGTAAACTCGGGTGCGGCGAAACATTTGTGGTGATGCCAAGTCTTTTTGCCATAGCAGCGACCCGGTCACGGCCAACTTCCTCATTAATCTGTATGGCAATTGTGTTGATGGACCTTGCAAAAGCTTCACGGGCAGACATTTCACCGTTGAATTGACCATTGTAGTTTTTCGGGGACCAGCCATCGACAGTAACTTTGCGGTCGATATAGCGGTCTGCCGGGTCAAGCCCCGATTCTAGTGCAGCAAGGTATGTGAATAATTTAAAGGCGGAGCCGGGTTGTCGCCGCGCTTGTACGGCTCTGTTATACTGGGTTTTTGCATAGTCACTCCCACCAACCATGGCGCGTACGGCCCCGTCATGATCAATAGCAACAATCGCCCCTTCACTAGCGCCGCGTTCCGTACCTTCGCCTTTTAACCCGCGCTCAAGGGCCATTGCGGCTGCGCGTTGTACGCTTGGATCAAGTGTGGTGTAAATGATAAGAGATTGGCTAGGTTTACCTGGCACTAGACTGCGGGCATCGCTCGCTATCCAATCCGTGAAAAACCTTACATCACGGCCAGCGGCAGCTTGCCTAATAATAGGCGGTTGCTGTTTTATTTTTTCTGCGGCTTGTAGCGTAATGGCTTTCGTCTCAGCCATTGTACCAAGTACTATTTGTGCGCGCTTCCACGCGCCTTCGGGGTTGATATGCGGCGCATAGCGAGAGGGTGCTTTGACAAGACCTGCAAGTATTGCACTTTCAGCGGTAGATAAATCTCGGGCGCTATGGCCGAAATACTTGCGCGCCGCTGCATCAACACCGTATGCACCACCGCCAAAATATACGCGGTTTAAATAGAGGGTAAGGATCTGCTTTTTGGTGAATTTTTGTTCAAGCCAGAAGGCAAGCAATAACTCTTGTGCTTTTCGTTTGACCGTACGTTGATTGGTCAGGAATAAATTTTTAGCCAATTGCTGTGTGATGGTACTGCCGCCTGAGCGTACGCCGCCGGCGAGAACATTGGTGAACACCGCTCTTGCCAGACCTCGCACATCAATGCCGGTATGGTCAAAAAAGTGACGATCTTCAACAGCAAGGAAAGCATTGATAAGGGAAGTAGGAGTTTCCGTGTAAGGAATCCAGTCTCCATAAGTTGGGCCTTGCCGTACGAGCGTGGCGCCATTTGCAGCCTTTACAATAATAGCAGTTTCACCTGCGCCGGGTTGCGGTGGATTGTCAAGGTCAGGCAAGTCTAGTGAGAGAAAAGCGAGTATAATAACGCCTACAATAAATCCCCATACGCTGGCAGCTGCACCATAATAAAAGATGCGCCCAAGAAGAGAGCGTTTGTTAGCAGGTTTTGCCTTTTGTTGCGCCCCAGACTTTGCGCGTGTTTTTTTTGCAGCAGCGCCCTTCGGTGAGGCGACTTTCTTAGAGGGCGTAGACTTCTTTTTACTACTAGGTTTATTGCTTTTTTGTACCAACTGCTTTGATGCTCCTTTTGTTAGGCCATACCATGAACAAAAATTACGGCAAAGTTGCGATTACATTTTTTCCTTAGAGTGCGGAGTGTTAAATATTGACCGAACGTTTGGTTATTATTATGCTTGCGACAAGGAGGCTGCCATGCCGCGTATCGCAAAACAGTCCAAGAATGAAATAGCAGATGTATTAGCCGCCGTTTTTGAAAAGCATGGGTATGCTGGGGCAAGCCTTGCAATGCTGGCTGAGGTGTCAGGTCTCTCTAAGGCAAGTCTTTATCATCATTTCCCTCGTGGTAAAGAAGATATGGCTGCACATATTCTTGGGCGTGCGGGGTCCCGGCTTCAAAAGCATGTGCTCGCACCTTTGCAACAGAACGGACCGCCTCGGGGTCGTTTACTGAAAAGCTTTGAAGGTGTTGCTCAATATTACGGCGGCGACATACCTGTGTGTTTGATGAATAGTTTGATGCTTGGTGAGGGTTTTGAGCTTTACGGTCAGCAAGTAGCTGAAGTGGTTGACATATGGCGGAAGGCGCTAGAAGTCGCACACTCAGAAATGACAGGAGGACAGGATTCTGAAGTTTGGGCAACATCGGTGATTGAGCGTATTCAAGGGGCGCTTATTCTCTGCAAGCTTCAGCAATCTCGATTGCCCTTTGAAACATGTTTGTCTTCACTAGAGCGCCAAATACCTGCTTAACTTCTTGTATTACCCAATTCATTCCCTACCTCTGTATGAGCTAACTTGTCTCCCGCAAACAGGAGAGTTTATGCAAATTGATGTTGAGTGCTATGATGATCCGAATCAAATAATTTTTCTGCCACATTGTATGTTGGCTGAAGAAGGTAGCTTGCCCTTTACTACTCATGAACAGGCGAAAAAATTACCGCTTGCAGCTGCATTATTTGATGTCGCAGGAGTAGTGTCTGTTACGATAGGATCAGACTATATCAAGGTTACTAAACAGGAAGGTCGACCTTTTGAAGAGGTCTCTAAAGCCTGTCTGTCTGTAATCAATGATTGCCTAACACCGTTGGTTGAGGAAAGCTGCAACCGAGAAAATCATGGGGGGTATCTGTTTACTGAAGCAGCTTGCTTGGGTCTCCTTGCAATATTTTGATAGGGCTGAGTGAACTTTTGTGCACTTTTGGTGAAAATCCATAGGATATTTAAATGAATTTACTTGATCTTCGGCCCCGATTTCCCCACATAGAGGCTAAATCAAGAAGGATTTAGTCATGTTTATAGAAACCGAAGCTACACCAAACCCTGACACGCTCAAATTCTTACCTGGGCGCACGATGTTAGAGACCGGGACAGCTGACTTCCCGAACATTGAATCTGCGGATGTTTCACCTCTCGCGATAGCAATGTTTGCTATTGCTGGTGTGAAAGGCGTGTTTCTTGGGCAAGACTTTATCACAATCACAAAATCTTCTGACGAAGCTTGGGATGGCTTGAAACCAAATGTTCTAGCGGGGCTTATGCAGTTTTTTGCGTCCGGCGCAGAAATTGTTAAGGCAGGCGCTGACCTCGGCGCAGTAGCCGTAGACGAAAACGAAGAAGACGCTGAAATTGTTGAGCAGATCAAGACGCTGCTTGATGAAAAAGTGCGTCCTGCGGTTGCGGGTGATGGCGGTGATATTGTTTACCGTGGCTTTAAAGAAGGTGTGGTTTACTTGCAAATGCAAGGCGCATGTTCAGGTTGCCCTAGTTCAACAATGACATTGAAGCACGGCATCGAAAACCTGCTTAAATATTATGTGCCTGAAGTGGTTGATGTGCAGGCTGTTGAATAAACTGTCTGCATTTGGAATTATTTAATCCAAAACACCGCCCGGTACATAAAAAAAACGTCCAAGCCAGTACCATCGACCGCCACCTGCGGGTAATGTGCAGTTAATTCTATTGCGACCTTTAGGGAACGCTTTGTCAAACCGGACTTCAATTCTGTGCGGCACCGGCTGGACAATACCTGCGGGCTCCCCTAAGTGGCTAGGGTAACACGCCATTGCGCTCAAGCCGCGCACAGATTGGTCTACTGTAAAACCAAAAATCGGTGGATTTTTCCCCTCAGAGATTACTGGCTGAGAAGGGATAAGGTCGGTTACTGGTAAGGCTTTTGCGCGGCTGATAAGTTTGAAGCGATCTTCGCTTCCAAAGCGTTCGTTTACTGGAAAGCGCGGCAGGGCATAGGGGTGCTCTGAAGGCCCGACAGGTCCAGAAAATTGAGCAAACGCTGCTTCAAAACCTTCAGCTTCAATTGCCTCCCGTATTTCTGCTGTATATTCACCGTAGGGGTAAGCAAAAAGGGCGGGGACAGCACCAAGTTCTTCCCGAAAGCGTGCGCTTGCGCGTCTTACATCGGCCATTGCTTCTTCAAGGCCTGCATGCGGCATATGAAGGTGCGAGGCTGTATGATGGCCTATTTCCACACCGTCGTTTTGCAGTGCTCTAATGTCATCCCAGCTCAGGTAATTGCTGTGTTTTTCATCAACTGGATCAGTAGATACAAACAGCGTCATTGGAATGCCCGCAGCCTTAAGGCGTGGCCAACCTTCCATGATCACAGACTTATAGGCATCATCGACACTGACAAGCACCGTTTGTTCAGGAAATAACTGTTTGTTTTTATGACGCGCGGCAGCTTCGCGGAGGCTCATGAAGTGATAGCCGCCGGTCTTAAGTTGCTGAATATGAGCCTCAAATTGCTCCAATCGGATACTGGTGGTTGGTAAACTATCTTCGCCAAATCGGTGGTAGAGCAGCACTGAGGCAGAATTCTCAACAATTGGCTGATTATCTTCTTGCGCTTTTAAGGCCGGAAAAAAGTTGCACGCCAGCAACAAAACTGACGTAAACCACCATAGGGTAGCTTGCTTATGTATATTCAGGCATACTGAGGCTGTACGGTACATATGTATCCTTATTGTCTCTAAACTGGCCATGCTCAGTTTTCTTTAAACTGGCAAGTCAACTTATAAACTATATATAGCAGTTCTATAGTTAGTTAACAAAGGGGCCGTTTATGGCTGAAAGCTTGGGTGCTAATGCGCTGGATCAATTATTTCGTGATGCGCGAACGATCAATGTTTGGCAGAATAAGCCGCTTGAGAAAGCTCAAGTGCGCGCGCTGTATGATTTGTTGAAGATGGGTCCAACTAGCGCTAACTGCAGCCCGGCTCGGTTTCAATTTGTCATGAGAGACGAGGCGAAGGCTCGTTTGAAACCATATCTCATGGAAGGTAATGTTGATAAAGTAATGGCGGCTCCGGCTACCGTGATTATTGCACATGACTTGAAGTTTGCAGATAGATTGCCAGAGCTTTTCCCGCATAGTCCGGATGCTGCAAGCTGGTTCTCTGACCCTAAGGTTGCTGCAGAGACCGCTATGCGAAATGGTACTTTGCAGGGAGCTTATCTAATGATGGCGGCGCGTAGTTTGGGGCTTGATTGTGGCCCGATGTCGGGGTTTGACCAGGCTGGTGTTGATGAAGAGTTTTTTGCGGGTACGAGCTTCAAATCAAATTTCTTGTGTTCAATTGGGTATGGTTCAAGTGAGGGTATATTCCCGCGCAGTCCCAGATTAACTTTTGATGATGCTGTTCAGATTTTATAGGGCATATTTCTTTGACTATTTTAGCGATTGATACGAGTGAAAGCCATTGTTCGGCAGCACTGCTTTTAGCAGATGGTAGTGCGGCATATCGTATGGAGGACATTGGCCGTGGTCACGCTGAGCGGCTTCTGCCGATGATCGAAGAGTTGCTTGCAGAAACAGGGCAGATCTACAGTGATTTAATTCGTATTGCAGTGGTAACAGGGCCGGGTACATTCACGGGTTTGCGTATTGGCCTTTCTGTTGCTCGGGGGTTGGCCTTGTCTCTCGATATACCTTGTGTGGGGCTCAGGTCACTACCTGTGCTTGCAGCAAGTATTATGGGGGATACGGAGCAGACTGTACATGTGGTAACGAAGGGCAGGGGTGGTCAGGTATTTTATCAGGCTTATCAGGGCGTTAATGAGGAGCGTTTACCGCAGCCTTTGTCAGAACCAGTAAATGTAGATTTGGATGAGGTAGTTGCTGCAATCAATAAGTGCCCTGGGCTGGTTGGTGGTAGCGGGGCAGATCTACTCGTGGATTTGGAGGGTATAGTAGAAGTGTCAAAGATAGTTGCAGTTGACCCTTCAGTGCTTGCACGACTTTCACAGAATCAAGACCCAGTTTTATACCCACCTGAGCCTTGTTATCTTCGGCAGGCAGACGCAATTAAAGCTAAAGCCGTTTTTCAGGTGCGGACAGACTGATGACCACAGGGGTTACGGTACTAAATGTTGCTGCAACCAATGATGCGGCATGTGCTTTGTTGGCGCAATTACATCGCCGTGCGTTTGAGCCTCAGGGCGACACCGTTTGGAAGGCTTCTTCTTTTAAACAATTGTTAGAATCGCCAGGGGTACAGGCGGAGGTTTTTCAGCAGGATGACCAGCCATATGGTTTTTGCCTTTATCGGGTGGTGGCAGGTGAAGCAGAGTTGATTTCAATTGCAGTTGACCCCAGCTACCAGAAGCGAGGGCTTGCAAGCTATATTATGAAGCATCTTTTGCGTACTTTGGCCGATAGTGGTGTGTTGAGTTTTTTCTTGGAGGTGCGCAAGGATAACTTTGCGGCAATTAGTCTATACCAAAGATTTGGTCTAAAGCAGGTTGGTGTGCGTGCAGATTATTATAAAAACAGTGATGGTAAAGTGATGGATGCTGCAGTTTTGTGCTGTGATATCAGTCAATAAACATCAAGCATAAATCTATTTACCCTTCACTTTTCTATTTCTGTACTTGAATCTTCACTCTAGTTGCCTGTAGTTTCTCTTTGGTTGACGAGTTTGCTAGCTTTGTTAAGTCGGTAATTTGAGGGGCAACGTTAATTGTTGCGCGGGAAATCACTGTGTGCCCCAATCCTTCAATAGAGCGTACTAAGGGTTCGTTTGCTGCCGTGTTTTCATAAAGTATGTCGACGAAGTCACCAGCGTTTTTTTTGTCCAAAAGTATGCGAGTTTTGACAAACGCCATCGGGCAATTTGTGCCAATTAGATTGAGATCGGGTTTTTGACTTGCCTCAATCGAAGAAGGTTTTCCTTGGGGGGGATATGAACTGTGCATGTTGGACTCTGACACTAATGAAGTTTGTCACATGATCGTGTGGGCTGAATACTAGTATAATATAAGGCAAAATAACACCATGGATGATCAGCAGGGATCAAAGAGTAGCTTATTAGGTTTGGCGACAACTATTGTGTCGTCTCATGTCGCAAATAATAAGGTTGAGGCAGCAGAGCTGCCTGCGCTTATTGAAAGTGTTTATGGGACATTGGCAGGTTTGTCGGGAAAGGGTCAGGTCACCCTAGAGAAACCAAAACCTGCTGTGCCTATTAGAAAGTCGATTCAGCCAGATCATATTGTTTGTTTAGAAGATGGAAAACAGCTCAAAATGCTCAAGCGGCATTTAAAAAGTCAATATAACATGTCACCGGAGGAATACCGCGAACGATGGGGTCTGCCTGTCGACTATCCGATGGTTGCCCCCAATTATGCTGAGCAGAGGCGCTTTCTTGCCAAAAAAATTGGTTTAGGTCGTAGCAACAAGAAATAATCAGGCTTTATTTTACAAAATTGGTAGATTGAAGTGGAAAAAAGTAATGCTCAGCTTGCTCTTGCGTGCGGTCTGTGCCATCTTTCTGTCACAATAAGCCCATAGAAATATTGTAGTGAAGGAGTGCGTGTCACGATGCCTGGAAACCATCCATCGATTGAAGATTTATGCCACCAAAAAGGTATGAGGATGACAGACCAGCGGCGCGTTATCGCACGTGTGCTAACTGATGCTACTGATCATCCTGATGTTGAAGAGGTATATCGTCGCTCTACAGACATTGATAATGGTATCAGTATTGCCACAGTATATCGGACAGTACGACTGTTTGAGGATGCTGGGATTTTGGAAAAACTTGATTTTCGCGACGGACGTTCCAGATATGAACCTGTAAGCGACGAGCATCATGACCATTTGATCAATGTTGAAACAGGTGAAGTTGTTGAGTTTCATAATGTTGAAATAGAACGTCTTCAAGAAGAGATAGCGCAGAAACTTGGGTTTAAACTCGTCGACCACCGTATGGAATTATACGGCGTGCCGCTCGATAAAAAATAGTAGGGCATTGCCCTCACGGGGTAAGACATGGCAGTAGAATACGGCGGTATGAAGTCAAATTTCCAGTCCGATGGCTGGACTTTGTTAGGTTTCTTTCGATTTCTCGGTGTCGCCCTCATTTCTTTTACTATCCTTCCTTTTCAAGCATTTGTTATTAAGTTTTTAACGCGTCGCTGGTGGGCGCTTGCAGGTCTTTGGCACCGAACCGTGTGTCGTATTTTAGGTATAGAAATTCAGATCAGGGGTCGCGCGGAAACAGGAGGCCCAGTTCTTTACGCGGCTAATCATATTAGCTGGCTTGATATTATCGTTCTGGGTGGCCGATTAGAAAACGCGAGTTTTATAGCCAAGTCTGAGATGCAGGGTTGGGGTGTGATTGGTAGCCTTTGCAGCCTGCATAAAACTATCTTTGTCAACCGCACGCGCCGCTCGGACAGTGCACGGCAGAGAGATGCGTTAGTTGCTCGCATCGAAGAGGGGCATAGCCTTATTTTGTTCCCTGAGGGCACTTCTACGGATGGTGTTCGCGTTGTGAAGTTTAAGTCTTCGTTGTTTTCTGTGGCTGAAAAAGCTGATGAAGCCTCGGACCATAAACTTAAAATTCAACCGGTTACACTTGCATATACAGAGATGAACGGAATGCCGCTGGTGCGTAGCCAAAAACCTCTTGTCGCATGGCTTGGTGATGTGGAGCTTTTTGAGCACTTGCGTCAGTTTTTGGGTTTGGCACGCACGGTGGTGACGATTGAGTTTCATGAAGCGGTTAGTT
>CAXBKT010000155.1:0-8651 GCA_963976155.1 uncultured Kordiimonadaceae bacterium
TGGCAGAGCGGTTGAATGCACTGGTCTTGAAAACCAGCAAGGGTGCAAGCCCTTCGAGGGTTCGAATCCCTCCCTGCCCGCCACTTTTAAATCTCCGAAATATTTAGACACACTGTATAGCTGCACCAACCGCGCACAGCGGATTGTTCCAGACCGAACTTATTACGTTTTGGGAAACTCTTTGGCTTGGCTTCAGTATTACAAAACGTGGTGACAGGATTTATCTAATCCGCACTAAAACTGTGGGCAATCACTAGCAGTATATTGTTCTCCGCTCAATGCATTGATGCAGCTCCTGCTATATGGCTAATCAGCTGATTTTAGTCATCGAAAATAATAATTATTTAGTTTGTTTTTATTTAAATATCTCGCAGTTTTCTGCGATTTTTAACCCTATTTGTCACAAATATGTCACGCCTCCTAAACTTTTTATGCAGGTTTAATTTGATGGTTCGTCTGAGGGGTTAGTAAGGCCCAATTTGTCAATGTTGCTAGTGATGATTGTGCCCTGCTGTCTTTCAGGGGTGGAAGTCAAAAACAATATAATTGCTCCTGTATTGACGGTTTCGTTGCGCTCCTAACTGTGGCCGCGAAACTGAAACAGTGTGGATAATATTGAAAATAACATTGGGAGGACCATGTGTCTCAAAAAATAACTAGAATAAATTCAACTGCAAAGTTGAGGGCCCTTAGTAGCGCTGCTACCGCGTTAGCGTTGCTCGCAACATCAAACAATGTGTTGGCGCAAGACGCTGAAGCTGAAGATACTGAATTTGAAGAAATTGTTGTTACGGGTTCCTTGATTACCAACCCTAACCTAACTCGGTCTGCGCCCGTTTCTGTCATTTCATCAGATGAAATGACATATCAAAATACGAACGTTGTTGAGGAAGTTCTACGTAACATTCCTGGCATGGTTCCATCAATCGGAGCACAAGTGAACAACGGTAATGGCGGTTTCTCTTTCGTCGACCTTCGTGGTATCGGTTCATTCCGTAATATCACAGTAGTGGATGGCCACCGTCTTGCACCGTCCGAGCTTCGTGGCCGTTTTGACACAAACAATATTCCGATAGCACTTCTACAGCGGGTTGAAGTTCTAACAGGTGGCGCGAGTACTACATACGGTGCCGATGCAATCAGTGGTGTGGTAAACTTTATCACACGTAAAGACTTCTCAGGTGTTGAGGTTAACTCTAGCTACGGAGTAACTGAAAAAGGTGACGGCGATACTAAGCGTATCGAGGTTACTATGGGTGGCAACATTGAAGACAAAGGTAATGTTGTCCTCAGTATCGGTTACCAGAAGAGTGACCCTGTATTCCAGGGTGACCGTGATCTAGGTCAGTGGTCGCTCTCATCTACAGCTGGCACACAAGGCGGTTCAGGCCTTGGTCCATTCAATACACGTGTTGGCCTAGTGAACCCTACAGGTACAGATAACGGCAACTTGGCGCTAGGTGGTGTACAGCCAGACCGTACTTTCGCGACCGCATTTACACCATTCAACTTCTCGCCACTCAATGTGTACCAAACGCCGTTTGAGCGTTACAATATCTATGCTGCTGGTAGCTATGAGATCACGGACGATATTGAGTTTTACTCACGTGGTCTATTCTCACGCAACCAAGTTAACACCCTGATTGCGCCTTCAGGTTCTTTCGGTGATAGTGTTGAAATTGCGCTAAACCACCCATTCCTATCAGACGCTCAGCGTAACGCATTCTGTGCCTATGATACTGACAACACTGTTGGTGTTTACACGCCTCGCTTTAGTCAAGCAGAATGTGATGCAGCAGGCGCAGCGATTGATCCAACTGATCCAAACTACCGCTCAGTAAATACAGTGTTACGTCGTCGTGACGTTGAAGGTGGTCCACGTATCAGTGAGTTCGTATCAGATTACTTTGATTTGCAAATGGGTCTACGTGGTAACCTAAGTGAAACTATCAGCTGGGATGTTGTGGGTTCATATGGTCAAGGTAAGCAAGTTCAGACTCAAAAAGGTTACTGGCTGAAATCTCGTTTCCGTAGCTCATTGCTTTCTGGTCCAAACGGCTGTTTCACAGCGACTGGTGGCTGTGTGCCAGTTGACTTCTTTGGTCCAACACCATCTATCACAGAAGCACAGAACGCATACCTATTGGGCGGCGAGAGTGCGGTTACTACCAAATTCTCTATGAGTCAAATCAAAGCTTCCTTGTCTGGTGAGCTTGGCTATAGCCTACCATGGGCTTCTGAGGCTGTTAACTGGGCTGTTGGTGGTGAGTACCGTAAGTATACTGGTTCAAATGAATCAGACCTACTGTCACAGTCTGGTGATCTAGGTGGTGCCGGTGGCGCTGCACCAAATATCTTTGGTGGTTATTCTGTGTATGAAGGTGTTGCTGAGGTTGTTGTTCCGATCGTAACTGACGCCGAGTGGGCTAAGCAGTTGAACTTCGAAGCAGGTATTCGTTACTCCGATTACTCAGTTGATGCGCCTTCAAGTCCATCATACTCTACTACAACATGGAAAACAGGTCTTAGCTGGGCCCCAACAGACGATATCAGCTTCCGTGGTACATTCTCTCGTGCAGTTCGTGCACCAAACATCTTCGAATTGTTTAACCCGGTTACTACTGGTTTGACCAACTTGAACACTGACCCGTGTGCGTCTGTTAACGATGCTGGTGTAATCACAAACTCAGGCCCAACTGGCGCGGTACGTGACATCTGTATCGCTCAGGGCGCTCCAGCTAGTTCTATTGGCTTTATTCCAGATCCTGCTGCTGGTCAGGCTAATAACACTACAGGTGGTAACCTTGATCTAGTACCTGAGCGGTCAGATAGTTGGACACTTGGTGCGATCATTCGCCCTGAAGCTGTTCCCGGCCTGACAGTAACTGTTGATTACTATAACATCAAAATCGACGGTTCTATCTCTCAGCCAACACCTGGTGATGCACTGAACGCTTGCTTTAACAACCCAAGCACTAGTAACCCTGCTTGTACTTCAATCGTTCGCTCACCTATTGATGGTGGTCTAAGCGGTGACAGTAACGTTGTTCTTGGTTTGCCTACGTTCCTATCTAACAGTGGTAACCTATCAACTGACGGTATCGATCTGACAATTGCTTATGGTCATACTTTTGGTGAGGTTGACTGGAACATGAGCTTTGCTGGTAACTGGACTAACAAGTCTACGTTCCAGGCAACAACTGGTGTTTCTACGAACCGTGATTGCGTGGGTCTCTATAGTGCAAACTGTGGTGCAAGTGCAGGCTCGATTCAGCCACGAACTTCATGGAACATGCGTAACACATTCACATACGAGCAGTTCGACTTCTCACTATTCTGGCGCCATATTAGCGGCTCAAGCTTCGAGTTTGCTAATGATCCAGCACAAGTACTTTATGTTGGTGAGCTAGTTGGTAACCGTGGTCCTGTACCAGACAGCCTCGCTGGTAATAGCTACGATTTCAACAAGATCGATGCGTACGACTATTTCGATCTGTCTGTTCGTTACAGCATGTTCGACAATGTTGCGATCACTGGTACGATTACAAACTTGTTTAACAAAGCAGCTCCGGTTGTAGGTAACGATGCAGGTACAACTGCTCAGAATAACGGTAACACTTACCCATCTACTTATGATGCGTTAGGCCGTCGTTATGGTGTAAACTTGAAAGTGTCCTTCTAATTTAAGGGCACAAAATAAACATGAAAGGCGGGTCAATTGACCCGCCTTTTTCTTTGTTAAATGGATAATAATATTGCAACTAAATTAAAGGCGCGGGCAAATTCATTGACAGGCCAATATTTTTAGCCAGGGCCTCAGCCCATACAAAAACCTTTTCAATCTCATCTGCATGCAATTCTTCACCCACCTTGCGCTCAGCCTCACGAGTATCAGCATCGTATGCAGAATCAGATTTTGAATGGCGTTGGAATACTGGCCCGGCAACCAAATGTTGTATGGCAGACTGATCTAACGCCACCCCAAAATGAGAAACCAGTTCTTGCATGGTATTGAGCGAGTTACCCGTGAGCTTATTACTGTTAAGAGTGCGTATTCGTTGGGGACCAAACTTGTTTACAATTTGGTGGAACAGATGGTGTTGCACAATCCATCCAAGAGCTGCAGCCTGTAAGTCGGTTAGCTTGAGATAGTCATCCCCCTGAAGCCCTACGTTAACTAAACCTTCTCGTAATTGTTTGGCTAAAAGTTCCCTAACCCAAAGCCTGCCCCACATGCCTTTGCGGGCAATTGATCCCAAAAAATCACGTAACGGTGCGTATAAAAATATTGCATTGGTTTCAGGCCGCACATGCAAAATCAATCCAGCAAGACCATTAACGAGATTAGAAGGCTTAACAATATTGCATCTATCTGGGTCAAATGGGCGTGCCAAAACAGATAAAACATTCGCCATAACTGGTGCTAAGACTTCCGGCTTTGCACCGCGAAAGCGCCAACCTGACAGATCATTAAGGATTTGTGGTTCCTTCAGGCCCATTGAAACGCCGGGAATATCAAAAGCACGCGCGAGAAGTGTCGAACAGCAATATGCTGAATGAAAGATAAAGTGAAGAGGAACTTTTTTTCCTTCGGTTGCCGCAAAGTCTAAAGAGACTGCGCGAGGACTTCCTGCATTTTTCAAATATTCATCTGTTAAAAAAACTGCGCTCTGATGGTCATTTCTTGTCGCTTTAACAAAATGTACATGCCCTCGGACAGGGTCGTACCTATGGGGCCACCAATTGGGATCAGCTGCAATATTCTGGTTCAAAACAACAGGCTCCATAAAGTGTTTTATCAGTTTTTAGTCTAGGTAAAAATATAGGCTCTACTTTGCCACGAATGCAGCTAGAAGTCACCATTAAGGTCGTCTCATTTTAACAGGTGCTATTGCTGTGGTGTTTAATAAAACAACGACTATCCGTTATTCACGCTGAGGTGGGAAATTTGTACTAAGTAGCTGAAAGCTTGTGCTTAAAAACAAAAAATGTAAACGATCTTAAGTGGTTGTTATTTTTACTTTGCATCATGAAAAATTATGCCTAGGGTATGCCTGTTGCCTGATCTTACTCTACTTACACCGTGCCGCATTTTTACACGGTAGTTGCTGCGGGTACCTTCAATTGGACGTTCATTAACCGGAAAAATGACCATATCACCCATATTCAATGGCACAACTTCAACCCTTGACTGCATGCGGGGTCGTTGTTCAGTTAAGATAAACTCACCCCCGTCAAAATCGACGCTAGGCTCATCAAGCAAAATAGCTGCTTGAAGGGGGAATACTATTTCGCCGTACAAGTCTTGATGGAGACAGTTAAAGTCGTTTTCTTTGTATTTAAGGATTAGGGGTGTCGGCCGTGTTTGCCCATTTTCATGGCAATCATTTATATAATCCAAGTGGTTACTTGGAAAATATTCTTTGTTCTTTAATCTGAGATTCCATGAGTTTGCAATATCAACCAGATATGGAAAAAGATTACGACGTAACTCATTGATAATACTTGGCAACGGATAGTCATAATACCGATATTCACCACGGCCAAACGAATACCTTTCCATTTTAATAGTGGACCTGTAAAGGGCGTCTGAGGTGTATGAATTCTTTAGTGAATTGCACGCTTCTATATCAAGAAAATTCTGTATTCGCGCATACCCAACGGTGTCTAGTTCTCTATGAATGTCTTTCCAGTGCAGGTCATGAATTTGGGTGTGCGTTTTTGTGAATTGCGACAATTGCTGCGAGCCTCTCACGTCATTTCTCGCTTAAGAAGTAATTGTTTTCGCTCAATACCCCAGCGATAGCCGCTAATACCGCCACTTGCCCGTAAAACGCGGTGACATGGTATGACCACTGCTATTGGGTTGGCTGCGCAAGCAGATGCAACTGCACGGCTGGCAGTCGGCTTGCCAATTTTTTCTGCAACCTCAGCATATGACGCGGTTTTACCGGCAGGAATGGTCTGTAATGCGCGCCAAACTCGCTCTTGAAAGGCTGTGCCGTGTATATCCAGCGGCAGGTTTAGGCTGTTATTAGGCTGTTTTATAAACCTAAGAACTTCCTGAACCCATAATTTAAAGTCAGACCCCTTTTCTGATAGCTCTAAAGATGCCTGTGGGAAACGTGCAGTTAAATCCTGCTTTAGCTCCCCTTCAGTGTCACCAAATAATATTGAACAAACGCCCTTGTCTGTTGCCGCAACAAGGACACGGCCAAGCCAGCATGGTTCGATTGTGTACCGAATTTCAATATTTTTACCGCCTGCCCTGAATTTGGAGGGAGACATACCTAACCGCGGTTTTGCTCCCTCATAAAACCGACTTGCCGTGTTGTAGCCTGCAGAATAGAGAGCGCTTGTAACAGTACTGCCGTTCGTAAGTTCTGCCTTAATCGCTTCTGAGCGTAAACCAATGACATACTGTTTCGGCGTAAGGCCTGTTATTTTTTTAAACGTACGATTAAAGTAATGCGGACTCATTCCGGCCTGTTCCGCCATAGCAGCTAGGTTCGGCTCTTCCTCGCAGTTGTCAATAAACCGACAAACGCTTTCGACAATCTCTGAATGCCTAGCAGTTAAGGGGGGGCTTGAGGGTTTGCAGCGTTTACATGCACGATAACCACACTGTTCTGCCGCAGTTACTGTATCATGAAAGCTAACATTCTCTCTATTAGGCAGTCTAGCCCCGCACGATGGTTTACAGTAAACACCTGTTGTTAAAACAGCAAAATAGAATATTCCGTCTGCATTTTCATCACGCTCTTTGAGAGCATTCCAACGCTGGTCTTCGTTTGAAAACTGACTGCTTTTTAAATCGGGCTCGACCATTAAATCTCTATCTACAAGCATTGTCTACTCCATCAGTATAGGGGCGAAATACATCAATGAAAGTCACAAATCTTTGCTGAGTTACCATGCTTTTTGGACTTATTGATCATTGGTGTTTCTACTGAGAGCAAAGTTAATGTTTTGTTTGAGAGTGGACGTCCTGTTTCTTGCGATTGAATTGGTTTTTTTATTAATCATTAAATGTATAAAATATAGGCTCTGATTATTAATTGATCATAATCATTAATCTACGCATATGGTAAATCAAAATAAGTTACTGTTTTTAATACAGTAATTGTGCTTGGCACACTTACTGCTGTTAAGGCCCTGAGGAAAATATCAAAGGGCTGATTATGAAATTCATTATTGCAATTGTAAAACCCCACCGCCTTGACCCTGTCCGTGATGCTCTCGCCGACATTGGGATCAACGGACTTACCGTCACTGAAGTACAGGGATATGGACGTCAACGCGGGCAAAAAGAAATTTACCGCGGCGCTGAGTATGAAGTTCACTTCCTTCCCAAGGTGAAACTGGAAATTGCCGTTGACGATCCTGTTGTGGAGCAAGCTGTCGAGGTTTTGAAGCAGACAGCCCATACGGGACAAATTGGCGACGGAAAAATATTCGTTCTCGATCTTACAGAAGTAGTTCGCATCAGAACTGGCGAGACCGGCTTAACAGCGCTTTAGGGAATTGAAAAATGTTAAACAAACGAATTAAAAATAATTTATTGCTAACAGCCGCTGGTATTGTGGCCATCTCTGTGCCAGCAATGGCCACAGCACCAGATTCAGCCTACATATTCAATACCCTCCTATTTTTATTAGGCGGTATTCTCGTAATGTGGATGGCAGCTGGCTTTGCCATGCTGGAGGCAGGCCTTGTTCGCTCAAAAAATGTTGCAGAAATTTGCGTAAAGAATGTTTCACTCTATGCTCTTGCGTGCATCATGTGGATGCTGATGGGGTACGACCTAATGTATACGGGTGTAGACGGTGGATACATGGGGACATTCTTTTCCTTGTGGTCGCCCGATGACGCCGCAGCATTGGCTGATGGAGCAGTTATTGATCCTGCTGGTTATGCGGCAGGTTCGGATTTTTTCTTTCAGATGGTCTTTGTCGCCACTACAGCATCTATTGTTTCCGGGACTATTGCTGAGCGTGTTAAGTTATTTCCATTCTTGATTTTCACAGCTGTACTCGCAGGTATGATCTATCCTGTACAGGGCGCTTGGAAGTGGGGCGCAGGCTGGCTCGAAACCGCAGGATTTCAGGATTTTGCCGGTTCCACCATCGTTCACTCTGTGGGTGGTTGGGCCGCCTTAATGGGTGCGCTTATTGTCGGGCCAAGGCTCGGTCGCTATAGTGAGCGTGGTATTAAGCCTATGCCGGGCTCCAGCATGCCGCTAGCAACACTTGGTACATTCATCCTTTGGATGGGTTGGTTTGGCTTCAACGGCGCTTCTCAGTTAGCACTAGGGTCAGTTGCGGACTCTGTCGCTATCTCCAACATTTTTGTAAATACAAACATGGCCGCTGCTGGTGGATGTTTTGCTGCAATCCTAGTTACCAAGCTTGTCTATAAGAAAGTTGATCTATCAATGGCCTTAAATGGTGCATTGGCGGGGCTTGTTTCAATTACAGCCGGCCCTGATACTCCCAGTCCCCTTGCTGCGACACTCATCGGCGGCGCCGGTGGTGCACTTGTCGTATTCGCAGTTCCGTTCTTTGATAAATTAAAAATCGACGACGTTGTTGGCGCCATTTCTGTGCATTTGGTGTGCGGCATATGGGGTACACTTGCGGTACCGCTTACTA
>CAXBKT010000156.1:0-8642 GCA_963976155.1 uncultured Kordiimonadaceae bacterium
GCCCGTGCTTATATGTTGCAAACCAAATATGATGATGCACTTGCAACCCTGGGTGATGTAGTTCTTACCGGCCAGGATGCATATGAAGCACTTTTGCTTCGTGGTGATATTTACCGCGAGATGAATGAAGTTGATCGTGCACGATTTTTCTTTGATGCCGCCATTAAGGATCAACCTGATGGCTTTAAAGGCTATTTAGGCATGGCCTTGCTTGAACTACGGTTGGGTAACCTTGAAGAGGCGGATAAACTGTCGCTTGAGGCATCAAAATACGTAGAAGATGACGACGCTATTGTTCGGTATGTACGTGGTACGGCTGCACGCTATTTACTTCGTACCGATGATGCCATCGAACACCTTAAGAAAGCAGTTGATCTGCATCCTGCCCATATTTTAGCTAATTTAGAATTGGCTGGCATTTATATTGATAAGCAAGACTTTGAAACCGCTCAAACGTATTTGGATTTTGTTTATAGCATTTCACCAGAGCATCAACAGGCCCGCTACCACTCTGCTTTGATTTTGGCAACACAAGGTAATACTAAAGAAGCCGAAGAACTATTGCTGAGAATAGGGGATTATACACGGGACTTTCCACCTGCTGCGCGTGTGTATGGCCATGTCGCCTTTCAATTAGGGAAATTTACCACAGCTCAACCATATTTGGAGCGGTTTCTCGATATGGTGCCAGAGGATAGGATCACTCGGCTAGCGCTATCGGAGAGCTTGACCCGGCGCGGTGAGCCGGAGGAAGCTTTGGAACGGCTTCAGCCGCTTCTTGAGCAGGATGAAACGGATTTGGAAGCTTATATGCAGGCAGCTGCAGCTGCGGGCCTTGCTGGTGAAATGATCAAAGCACGTGATTATATTGCTCACGCAAAATCTATTGTGGAAGCAGGCGATGAAATAGATGAAAAGTTACTCAAGGCGTTAGGGCGAAGATTAGCATTAACTCGGTTTATGACAGGTGATTTAGAGCGCGCCGCTGAGCAGTTGCGGGCTATGTATGGTGAAGATACAAGTGACTTCACGAGCTTGACGCTTCTTGCAAATTTACAAATGGAAGGCGGCGATATAGACGGAGCAAAGGAAACTGTGCTCCGTATTATGGAAGTAGAGCCGGATAAACCAATAACGGCAAATCTGATGGGGGCAATTCTATTTCGCCAAGGGCATATGGAGGCCGCTATTGCTTCTTATGCAGAGGCTTTAAAACGTAAGCCTGATTATATGTCTGCCCTAAAGAATAGGGGGCTTGCTTATGTTATGACGCAGCAATATGAAAAAGCCTTACCTGATTTATTGAAGGTTTTGGAGGCTGTGCCGCAAGATTCACACGTTCACAGCATGATTGGACGAACCTACCTAGAGCTTGATCAGCTTGATGAAGCCGTTGAATATCTGACTAAAGCAGAAGCTGCCTTTCCAAAGTCCCCTCTGATCTTGTCGGATCATAGTGAAGCCCTTGCAAAAAAGGGCTTTATGCAGTCAGCGATTTCAAAAGCTAAACTTGCCAGGCAGTATGCAGGACGCAGCGAGGATATGATTGCATATCTAGATGCAACGATTGCAACTTGGAAAAAGGCTGAATCTGAGCGTATAGAACTTTTGGCTGTAGAAGAAGTCGCAGCACGTGCTGAGTTCCTGAGAGAGAAAGAAGCTAAGGAAAAGGCTGATGCTGAACGTAGAGCAGCGCTTGCAAAAAAGGATAATGAACGTTTAGCGAAAGAACAAGTGGAGGAAGATGAGCCAGTCGAAGAGGAAGAAGATGATCCTCCGGTTTTGAGAGGAGCTATTTAGACCCTTATTGCTATTCAGCCATCAGCTTTTTATGCTCCCGTGCATGTGGGGGTTTGTTGGGAGTTTGAGCGTTGTATGATGTAGCAATTATTGGAGGCGGGCACAATGGATTGGTGTGTGCCTATTATTTGGCTAAGGCTGGCTTAAAAACTGTGGTCTGCGAGGCGCGCTCCATAGTCGGAGGCGCTGCAGTTACAGAAGAGTTTCACCCAGGGTTTCGTAATTCATCTGCATCCTATACGGTAAGTCTACTTAATCCTCAAATTATTCAGGACCTTGAACTCCATCGCCATGGCTTGACGGTTGTTGAGCGCAAAATGTCGAATTTCTTTCCTATCTCTGATCAGGAATATTTGGCTTTTCCTGTTGATCCTGTTGAGCGCCGTGCAGAAATCGCAAAGTTTTCGACAAACGATGCGGCTAATTTATCGCGGTTTGAGGCAGATATTGAAATTGTTGCTGATTTACTGCGAGACCAGCTACTTAAGGCCCCACCTAATGCTGCAGGCGGTATCAAAGAATTGTTGAAGGCAGCTATGCTTGGGTTAACTGCTATCAGGCAGCCAATTGAAAGCCAGCGGTTGCTAATAGATATGGCCACGATGCCGTGTGTTGATTTTCTCGATCGCTATTTTGAATCTGACGTCGTTAAGGCGGCTTTTGCATTTGATGGGATTGTTGGAGCCTATACCAGCCCTTATGCTCCGGGAACTGCTTATGTGTTGCTGCACCATTGCTTCGGTGAAGTGAATGGAAAGAGGGGCGTATGGGGACATGCAATAGGCGGTATGGGAGCAATCACCCAAGCAATGGCAAGCGCTGCTGAAGATGCTGGCGCTGAGATCAGGACCAATTGTTTGGTGGAGGCTGTTGAAACGCATAATGGCAGGGCAGGAGCATTACGTTTGGCGAGCGGCGACATTTTATCCGCTAAAACGATAGTTGCAAATGTCGCGCCGAAGCTTCTTTTTGGTAAGCTGATTAAATCAGACAGCGTTCCGGAAGATTTTAGCAATCGCATTAAACACCTTAAAAGTGGGTCAGGTACGTTCCGAATGAACGTCGCTCTGGATGCTCTGCCTCAGTTTTCTTGCTTGCCTAGCGTAAAGGAAGAGCACCACCATTCATCTGGAATCGTTATTGGTCCAAGCGTTGAATATTTGGATAAGGCATATACGGATGCCCGTGCTTATGGGTGGTCTCGTGAACCAATCATTGAGATGCTAATACCTTCTACGTTGGATGACAGTCTCGCCCCGGCAGGGCAGCATGTTGCAAGTTTGTTTTGTCAACAGTTTGCACCTCATTTATCGTCAGGTCGCTCTTGGGATGACCACCGAGAAGAGGTGGCCGATCTTATCGTAGACACTGTAACAAAATACGCTCCTAATTTTAAAGACAGTATCGTTGCGCGCCAAATACACTCACCACTTGATCTTGAAAGGAAATTTGGATTGATTGACGGGGATATATTCCACGGCCAACTTATTCCAAGCCAGCTTTTTAGTGCTCGACCAGTTTTGGGGCACTCCGACCACCGAATGCCTCTAGAAGGGTTATATTTGTGCGGGTCCGGTGCTCATCCTGGCGGAGGGGTTACCGGGGTGCCAGGGCACAATGCTGCAAAAGTGATTATTTTTGACATGAAACGGTTTTAGGTAGGGTAAGCACGTGAATGCGAAGAGTGAAACCTTAACTGGGATAGCAACTTTTGAACAATGGCTCCTTAAAGAACCATTTGTGCTTTTAATAGGAAGCTGAACACACGACGAAGTCATATATTCACAGATAAGTGACGGAGAATTTTCTCGGCATAGTGAACGTCAGCCTAACAAACTGTATAATGAAACCTAAGAAGGCGTACTAGCCCAATGGGTAGGATGTTTTTCTGCATCCATTTTGGCATAATAAGCTGACTTTGTAGACCTTAATGCGCCGCTTTTGCTAGTTGCGGATTGATGATTGAGTTTTACCGTTAATGAGGCATTTATTTTTCGAAATACTAGGAACGAATTATGGAATTGGGCGCGAAATTTATAGGCTAGAACATTTAATTTTCAACCTGTGGTTTTTTTATAAATTACAGCGTGTGAAGAAAAAAAGAATTATGAATAAGAGAAAAATGCATCGAAAGTATCTGTGATATTTTGTGTTTCAGTCGAAATGGTTTATTATAAGTTATTGATATATATGTATATTTAAAACTTTATACTTATTTCCTATTTTCATTTTTTTTTCTGAAGCATGAGGAGTTATGTTGTGACGCATACCTTAAATGATCTCTGTTTGGCTTTCTTCGTTCGTCGTTAAATAACGATTAACATTTTCTCCCTACGCTGATCTTACGATGGGGAAAAATGATTTTGGTAGAAGGCGAATTATAATTATGTCCGATGGACCCTCGGTCTCTCATTTGGAATATAGTCTGCCTCGAGAACTCGATCTACTGGCAGCAGAAGATCTAAAAGAAAAAATGCTAGAATTTTTACTACAAGATGGTGGTTTAATTTTGGACGCTACAGAGGTTGAACGCATTTCTACCCCTTGTATTGAAGTGCTTTTTGCGGCTGGTATCGCTTTTGGTGAGACAGGTCGAAATTTTCGAATTGATAACCCAAGCCTATATTTCAATGACGCGTTAACGACTTTGGGTTTGGACGATCATTTTCAGTGTTGGAGAACATCCTGATGGCAAAGAAAATCTTAGCGGTTGATGATTCAAAAACCATGCGTGACATGGTGTCCTTCACACTCAAGGGTGCAGGATACGAGGTGGTTGTAGCTGAAGATGGTGTACATGCGTTATCTGCGGTTTCTAACGATATGGTCGACCTCGTAATAACCGACGTCAATATGCCAAATATGAACGGCATTGAATTGGTGCAAAAATTAAGGTCTGACCCCCGGTTTCGTTCAACACCAATTCTTATTCTGACAACAGAGTCAGACGATGGCATTAAACAACAAGGTCGAGCTGCAGGCGCAACAGGTTGGATTGTTAAGCCGTTTGTTCCCGAAAAGTTACTGAAAGTTGTGGATAAAGTGTGCGCATAGCATGCCTCATTCAAGAGTTTTTGTGCACTCTGTAAGTAGAGGTTACCAGCAAATAAAAGTGAAGAAATTAATAGTAGAAGTGCGGACCACGACTGTTAGTCGTTAAGCGTTGAGTGTGGAAAATTTGTTCCGAGTAAAGTTTAGATTTTAATCTGGATAGGAACCTTATGCTGCCAGCAGCAACAGACGACCCATTTGCACAGTTTAAGGTTACCTTCTTTGAAGAGTGTGCCGAACTGTTAGCGAGTACGGAGCAAAATCTTGCAGATTTAGAATCTGGCTCCTATGAAAATGACACTTTACACGCCATTTTCAGGGCAGTGCATTCTATTAAAGCAGGCGCTGGTGCATTTGCGTTTGAGCGTATGGTTGCATTCACCCATAAGTTTGAAAATCTTTTAGATGAGCTTAGGGAGAACCGCCTGCCAACAGATCCAAAGATGGTTGAAACCCTTTTTAGGGGGTTTGATGTTCTGGCTGATTTGATTGGTTTTGCCCAAAATGGGGAAGCTCCTGACGATGGATATGGCCAGGATGTATTAGAGGCAATCGAAAGCTATTTGAGCGAAACTACTGAGATAGTCTGCGATAAAGTTGAACTTGATGCTGAAAAAACATTACCTGAAAGTACGCAAGAGAATAGCATCGCAGATAATGAAAACTGCGACAGTAGGAACCACTTCAGAATTGAATTTACCCCTAAGCCGGCGATGTATCGGCACGCGAACGAACCACTTCTGATTATTCGTGAACTGAGACAGCTGGGCGATATAGAATCTTCGATTGATGTGAGCCGTGTCCCTCATCTAAATGCTCTCGAGCCCGAAGACGCTTATTTTAGTTGGGTGTTTGACCTTCGGACTGATTATTGCAGAGACGATGTTGATGAAGTCTTTGAGTTTGTAATTGATGACTGCGACCTTACTATTGTTACACTTGATGCTGCTGACCAAATTCTAAGTGTTGATGTCAGTCCTGGCCATAGCGACAGTGATGATGATTTTGGTTTTTTTGTCGATGAGGCTAACCTGGCTAAAGGCGTGACCTCTGTTGTAGGTGATGTGAAGCCTACAAAAGGTGATGAACCAAAGACTGTTATGTCTCCGGAGCCACAGAAACGGTCGAACTCAGGCGCTCCTATGGTCCCGGGTAGCTCGACAGGCCCCAAAACGACTTCCATTCGAGTGGACGTTGAGCGTGTAGACCGCTTGGTGAATATGGTTGGGGAGTTGGTTATAACGCAGTCCATGCTCTCTCAGGAAGTCGAGGGTATGGATAGTGCCCAAACTTCACGGGTTGGTACCGGAATGGCTGAACTTTCGATGCATATTCGGGAACTCCAAGAAAATGTGATGGCTATTCGCATGCAGCCTGTGAAATCAGTCTTCTCTAGGATGCCTCGTATTGTCAGAGATGTATCAAAAAAATTAGGTAAGAAAGTAAAGTTAATCACGGTTGGTGAAACTACTGAAGTTGATAAAACTGTGATCGAAGAACTGGCCGATCCGCTTACTCACATGATTAGAAATTCATTGGATCACGGTCTCGAAACGCCCGAAGAACGGCTAGCTGCAGGAAAGCATGAAGAGGGGACCATACGTCTTTCTGCGGAGCACCGTGGTGGCCGTATTATTATCGAAATAATTGATGACGGCAGGGGCATAAACCGCCCTAAAGTATTAGAGCTTGCTAAGGAAAAAGGTGTCATTGCTGAAGATGCAGTGTTGGCAGATGATGAAATCGATAATTTGATTTTTGCACCGGGTTTTTCAACCGCAGATGAAGTGACAGATTTATCTGGTCGCGGTGTGGGCATGGATGTTGTTCGCAGGAATATCCAGTCCCTTGGAGGTCGGGTTTCTGTGCAATCGCATCCGGGAGATGGCACTATTTTTAGGTTAACCTTACCGCTTACCCTTGCTGTTCTTGATGGGATGATTGTGGGCGTTGCAGGCTGCAAATATGTTGTCCCTATTAATAATATCATTGAAACAGTACGCCCGGCAAAGCGGGATATCGAACAGTTAGTTAATGGTAGTATGGTTGTTCGTATTCGCGGTGATTACATTCGTATTATCCCGGTGGGCCGTATTTTTGGACATCGCGGCGGCATACAGGACCCTAGCGAAGGTTTGGTTATTCTTGTTGAAGCTGATGGCGGTAAGATTGTTGGCTTATTGGTCGATGAACTGGCGGGGCAGCAACAGGTAGTAATCAAATCCCTAGAAGCAAATTACCGAGCGGTAGCAGGTGTTGCATCTGCCACTATTCTCGGCAACGGCAGTGTTTGCTTAATTCTTGATATTGATAGGCTTGCAATCATGGAGGTGGGGCATGGTCACCAGCGCCGGTCGCCTGATCTGTGCGTGGTGGATAATCAACCCATAGAGAATTCAAACGCCGAACTGGAAGCGGCTACCGCTTAACAAAGAAGGAAGGTGGGATAATGGCTGAAGACCTAACAGCCCAAACGAATGAATTGCCCAAAGGGTTTGACCCTAAGTTGATTGGCATGGCGAACAGCCGTAACTCGGATATGGAAGTTGAAAGCGGTATCACTGTGCAATTCGTGTCCTTCAAGGTGGAAGATAGCGAATACTGTATTGATATCATGGCCGTAAGGGAGATTCAGGGGTGGGTGAATGTAACTGCTTTGCCCAATACGCCTCAATATGTTCGGGGTGTACTCAATTTACGCGGCGTGATTGTACCTATTTTTGATCTTAGATGCAGGTTTGGGAACGGGTTAACCGAAGCTTCCGCTTTGCATGTGGTGATTATTGTTGCCGTTGGTGAGCGCACGATGGGCCTGCTTGTTGATGCGGTTTCGGACATTTTAACGATCAATTCAGAAGAAATCTTGCCCGTGCCCGAGGTTGAGGCACGTGGTGATCAAAAGTTCGTAAACGGTTTGATTACGGTGCAGGACCGCATGGTGGCGTTGCTAGAGATCGAACGGTTGTTCGATATAGATGAATTGGTCGCGCAGGTAAGTGGCAGAAGCGATTAGTGATGTGTGAGCAGGATTGCGGTTTGGATAGGGTCTCGACGCGTATGGGTTTTCCGAGGCTAATCAAATTAATTTGTGCAAGGGCACTTAGATGAAAAGAGGAAAAAATGAACGCGTTTAATGAATTGAAAATTGCGGTTCGCCTCCCGTTGATAGTCGTTGTTGTTTTGGTGATAGCTATTACGGCAATTGCGTCTGTCGCCTATATTCAAGGTAGCAACGGTGTTGAAGAACAGGTGAAAAGTAACCTTCAGTCGGTATTGGTGTCCCGCAAGGCCGAGCTGTCTTCTTATATCTCTTCTATTCAGGAAGATTTGGAGATTACAGCAGCAAGTGGTTATACCCGCGATGCCATCACCGCGTTCTCTGATGGGTGGCAGAAGCTTGGCTCTCCTCAAACGGAACTAAAGGCCCTTTATTTAACCAACAACTTTCACCCAACGGGAAGTAAAAATAAACTGAATGATGCAGGGGATGGGTCAGATTATAGCGCGGCGCATGCAAAGTATCATCCTTGGTTCAACAGAATGCTAAATGATCGTGGATATTATGATATTTTCCTTTTTGATACTCAAGGAAACCTTCTGTACACAGTATTCAAAGAGCTTGATTACGCTACTAATTTGCTAACGGGTGAATATCGGGGGACCGATCTTGGTAACGCCTTGAGTGCTGGACTATCATCACCATCCCCAACATTTTTTGATTTCAAACCATATGCGCCAAGCAATAACGCACCAGCCAGTTTCATGTCGCAACAAGTTACGGACGAAACAGG
>CAXBKT010000157.1:0-8530 GCA_963976155.1 uncultured Kordiimonadaceae bacterium
TACCAAATCCATACCTGCTAACTGCCGATCAAGCCACGCTTGAAACGCACTCTCCATTTCACCCTTAACACTATGGGCGGCACCAACTGCACCTGTTGCAAGTTTTGCAATATCATCCATAAATTTGTTTGTCGTTTGCATAGGGTGTTCCTTTAGCTTGTCTAAAACTTGATATGGGGGAGTTTGATACAAAATGCAATGGACGAGTTGCCGCAGTTATTAATCATCAATGCTTCTGCCACGCTTTCACTTGACAGTCACTCATTGGCCCGCATGATGGCGCAAACTTTGAGGAATGATTGATGCTTGCACTTATCGCTGCCGGAACACTCACATATCCGCAGATTGATCCTATATTAGTCGAATTCGGCCCGTTAGCTATTCGCTGGTACAGCTTGGCATATATTGGCGGCATCATCTTCGCTTGGTGGTATATTCGTAAGCTTGCGAGCAAACCCGGCGCAGCCATGTCAACCCTTCATATTGATGACTTCATCACGTGGGCTGTCTTTGGAATCATTCTCGGCGGTCGTCTTGGATACGTACTGTTCTATAACTTCTCCGCCTATCTATCTGACCCACTCGCCATCTTAAGACTTTGGGATGGCGGCATGTCCTTTCACGGCGGCTTTGCTGGCGTCGTGATTAGCGTAATCCTTTATTGCCGAAAACATAAGCTCGACCTGATGCGCGTCGCTGACGTAATTGCTATTGTTAGCCCCATTGGATTGCTGGTCGGCAGGGTTGCTAATTTTATCAACGGTGAACTTTGGGGGCGTGCAACAGATGTACCATGGGCAATGGTATTTCCGTCGGACCCATACAGCCTACCTCGCCACCCTAGTCAACTTTATGAAGCAATCGGCGAAGGCTTACTTCTGTTTCTTCTTCTTCAATTTATGTATCATAAGACACGGATCGCGAAAGACATGCCTGGCGTAATCGCAGGCACCTTCATTGCTGGGTATGGTTTAGTGCGTTTGCTTCTAGAATTTGTGCGCGAGCCCGATGCCCATATTGGTCTGATGGCTGGCATTTCGCGGGGTCAGATATTGTCTGTGCCCATGTTCCTACTTGCAGCTTGGCTTTTCTCAAAGGGCCTGAGGCACAAAGCCGCTAAAGGCAACAAGTCAAAGGCAGCCAAATAATGACAACGCCCCTTAAAGATATCCTGCTGGAACAAATCGCAACCACTGGTCCCATTACAGTCGCTGATTATATGGCCCAATGCTTGATGCATCCTGAGCACGGATATTATCAAAGGGAACGCGTCTTTGGCACAGATGGTGACTTTATAACTGCGCCAGAAATTAGCCAGATGTTCGGTGAAATGCTTGGCCTCTGGCTCGCAGACCGCTGGATTAAAATGGGCAAACCAAGCCCCGTACATTTAATTGAATTTGGGCCGGGGCGCGGCACATTGATGGCTGACATGCTACGCGCCATTTCACCTGTCGAGGGTTTCTCAGGCGCGGTGAAAATTCATTTCATTGAAACCAGCAAACAGCTACGCGCCCTGCAAAAAGAACAGATTCCAAATGCTAGTTGGCATGACACGGCAGCAAGTCTGCCTGATGGCCCAAGCCTAATCATCGCAAACGAATTCTTTGATGCGCTACCCATTCATCAGTTCGAAAAACATAAAGGCGAGTGGCTTGAACGCCGCATCAATGCAGAGGGCGAAACCTTCACACTGGTTTTAACGCCCCCATCGCCCAAACTTGCGCTGATCCCCGAAAACCTAAAATCAAGCCCAGAGGGCAGCGTTTTAGAAGTGTGCCCCGCCGCTCTTTCCATAACAGGCGATATCGCAGACCGGCTTAAAAACCAAGATGGCGCCGGACTGATTATTGACTATGGTCATAGGAAATCAGCGGCTGGTGATACATTTCAGGCTCTTATGGGGCATGCTTTCACGGATCCATTTGCAGAGCCCGGCAAAGCAGACATCACAGCCCATGTTGCTTTTGACCAGCTGAAAAAAGCTGCTGAAGAAAAAGGCACCACAACATTTGGCCCTGCCGCTCAGGGTATGTTTTTGATGGCCTTAGGCATGGGAGCCCGAGCACAGCAACTTTCAAATACAATGGACCCGATTGGGCAACAGCGCATCTTGTCCGAGCTGAAACGCCTAACAGCTGGTGACGAAATGGGTACGCTTTTCAAAGTACTCGCACTGCAAAAGCCTGATTTACCAGACGCCCCAGGTTTCTAAGGCGGTAATCCAAATATTCTTTTGATCTCCACAACCGTGGTTGCGGGGTCATCTAACTTGTCCGCAAGAAAATGCTGCAATGCCTGTTGCTGCGCTACGCTAAAACCCAGTGTCACCATTGTTTTGAAAAACAGCTCTTCATTTTCCAGCAGCTGAATGGTTTCTCTATCCCACGCAGCCATAGACTTCCAAAAGTCTAAAATGCCTGCACCTGGGTCTGCAGCATTAAGCGCAGCCCCCACCAAATAATTTGCAAAAGCGCCACATTGATACAGTACATCATTTTGGCCTGCCTCCACACCGCCGTGTACACTCGTTACAGCAAGTAACTTCACACATTTCGTCTCTACTTCCTGCCATGTTTTCGCGTAGGTTTCTTTGTCATAAATGCCTGCAAGACGCATTATTTCATAGGTAACAGCATCCGCTCCGCCTTCATGTACCCATTGGTGGGGGGTCGATAAACTTTCCGACCAAACGTCATTTTGCCAAAGATGCAATACTTCATGAACAGCAAGTTTAGGATAAAATAGCGGCTCATTCTCGGCAAGTCGAATAGTGCCGCGCCCGACAAGCGTGAAACGTATCTGATGCGGGCCTGTACCGCCCTTAATGCTGGTGCCATTATCCTTTGTAAGGTTACCGGCAGCCATAAACACTAAATACTTGTGCTTTGGCGCATATCCAAACACACGCGGCAACAATTCATTAGTTTTAGACATTGTCGCTAAAATAGACTGCCTAACGCGTTCGGGCATGGCGGGGTCGATTACTAGTATTGCCTCATCCGTTTCCACGACTTTTTGCGCACCGAAATAAACAAATTGGTATCCTAGTTCATCCGGCTCTGCGGCGATAACACGCTCCCCATCAAGAGCTTGATAGGTCGCTTCAAACACAACATCCCGCCAACTGCCGTTTTGGTAGCCCAATCCCTCGAGGTGTCCCGTAAACAAAGACGCGCCGCCATCACTGAACGGTGTAAAAACATAATAGTCCTTGCCATCAGGTAAATCTGTAAAAGGCTTAATATCAATTGATGCGCAAGTGAACGAGCTTCCATTCTCCGCCAACAATGTGGCCGTACCTTTGCTATAATACTTAAGCGCCAAACCCGGCGATGCTGAGCGCCAATGAGTTTCCCGCATGCCTTTAATGCGCCGTGTAAAAGAAAAATTCTCTATGGGTTCATCAAAACAATATGTTGCACGCCAAAGGGCATTATCAATGCGCCGAACTTCGACGGTTCCCTGGAGCGGCGCCGATTCATCAGATGATGCTGGTCCTGCCCACAAAATACAAAGCACCCATAGAAGTCGCATACATCCCCCAAAAACACTTAAAGTTTCCCTTCGCAGCATAGAATTGTGCAACATGAAAACACACCAAAAAGTAAAGAAATGTAATATAAAATAAGGAGAACAAAGGGAGGCCTAGAAAGAAGCTCCAGCCTGATCAGCCACTGTACCAACTAGCTTGCAACCAACAGCACAACAACTGATCAACTGGCAAATAGTGCACCCCTAAGGCGATTACTATCTAAGAATGGGTTATACACCAATCACATGATTATGCCGTGACATGGAACACACCTAAACAACAATACAGTTTCCCATCTCAGGCTTAAGGCCGATCTTTTTAATCGAAAAAAATAAAACAATGCCATACTCTCTACGCTGAAATATAGAAATGAGTATATATGGACAACCTTATCAAGTGCCCTTCCTTTGCATTTACGCATGCCTTCTTATCTCGTAGGGGCGGTGTTTCTGAGGATGTGTATGCCAGCTTAAACTGTGGGCCGGGCTCCAATGACATACCTGCAAACGTTGCTGAAAACCGCAGAGTAGCGGCGAAGCTTATCTCTGGCAGTCAACGCACCCCGCTTCTAACCTGTTATCAAATCCATAGTGCCAAAGTAGTGGAAGTCACGCATGATTGGGGCAGCGATAGACCAAAGGCGGACGCGCTTGTTACCGCAAAACCAGACTTAATCCTTGGGGTTTTAACGGCTGATTGCACACCAGTTTTATTCACTGATGAAAATGCTGGTGTTGTTGGGGTTGCTCATGCTGGCTGGAAAGGTGCCTTAACTGGCGTCCTGACAAACACACTCAACGCTATGGAGAAACTCGGTGCAGATAGAGCTGACATCAGGACAGCAATAGGCCCAACCATTCACCAAGACAGCTATGAAGTTGGCGCAGACTTTAGAGCACATTTTGCCGATACAGAATCAGGCTTTGCGAGTTATTTCAACAAAGGTCAGGACGTGGATCATTATCAATTTGATTTACCGGGTTTTATTGAAGGGCAACTAAGGTCGCTTGATGTTCGTCATATCTGGAATGCGCGGGTCGACACCTATACCAGCCCCAATCATTTTTCATACAGGCGCGCCACACACCACAAGGATGACGACTATGGCAGGCAACTTTCTGGCATTATGTTGCCTCATTAACTAACTCTTGAAAAACTACACTTAGGATCACCAAATCAGGCGACTTTCTATGATTTGCTTGCAACAAAACCAGAGTCCACTTTACAGCGCGGCCTTGCACTGTTAAAGCTCCGGCAAGCAAGTCAATCTTCATATGCACGGAGACCATGAATGGGCATGAAGATTCTAACCGGGAATTCAAACCGGGAACTGGCTGAAGCAATTGCAGCCTATCTGAACATACCGCTTGCAAAAGCAGCGGTTAAGCGTTTTTCCGATCAGGAAGTCTTTGTAGAAATTCATGAAAATGTGCGCGGCGAGGATGTGTTCCTTGTTCAGCCTACAAACTTCCCGGCGAATGACCATATGATGGAACTGTTGGTGTGCATTGATGCACTTCGTCGTGCTTCTGCCCGCCGAATCACAGCAGTTATCCCTTATTTTGGTTATGCTCGTCAGGACCGGAAACCAGGCCCTCGCACACCGATTTCAGCGAAACTGGTCGCAAACCTCATTACAACAGCTGGTGCAGACCGCGTACTAACGATTGATCTGCATGCAGGGCAAATCCAAGGTTTCTTCGATATCCCGACAGATAACCTTTATGCAATGCCGGTTCTTGTTCGCGACATGCATGAGAAATATGCTGGCCGCCAAACTACTATCGTGTCGCCAGACGTTGGCGGTGTGGTTAGAGCCCGTGCCTATGCTAAACGTATGGATGCCCCAATTGCCATCATCGATAAACGCCGTGAGCGTGCAGGGTCCTCAGAAGTGATGCATATCGTCGGTGAAGTTGACGGTACTGATTGTATCCTCGTCGATGACATTGTCGATAGCGCAGGCACACTTTGCAATGCCGCCACAGCCTTACTGAATGCAGGCGCTAAATCAGTGTCTGCTTATGTGGCGCACGGTGTACTTTCAGGCCCAGCCCTCGACCGTATCCAAGCAAGTGGTATGGATGAGCTTGTCATCACAGACAGTATCCGCCCAACGGACGGCGTCAATGCACACAAGAAAATACGCGTCGTAACCATCGCGCCGCTCCTTGCTGAAGCAATGAACCGCATAGCTCACGAAACAAGCGTCTCAAGCCTGTTCGATTAGCAGCTGACCGCAAAGAAAATTCAAAAGCCCCGGCCAAATTTGGCTGGGGCTTTTTTCTCGCATTGTTAAACTCGGGCCCTTAACCTGCTTGTTGTTATCCAATCACCACTAAAAGCAGCGGCCTTAAACCTAGCTCAAGGTGCATACTATGCAGCGCGCCCCTGACAGTTGCACAAGTTTGAACCATCACTGCGCGCCATCAATCATCTTCAATACCAAGGAAGCGGAAAGTAAAGCCCAGTGTGTTAATAAAACCGTGGGCTAAAAACTGCGGCCATAGATTATGGCGGCCTCGCTTTACATAGTAAATCCCGAGACTTAGGCCAATACAGCCAGTAACGATCGCGCCGTTCATACCTTGATAATAATAGTGCCTATACCCAAAGAAAGTTGCCGCCAGCACCACCGCCACCGGTGTAGCCCATTTCATCTCACCGAAGAAAGATTCTAACCTGCTGATAATAAAGGCCCTAAACAAAAGTTCCTCGAAGAAGGCCGCATGGGTCCAGATCAAGGCAAGATACATAATAAAAGCAGCCGTATCGCCTTCAATATCACCGAAACGGTTGGTTCTCGGCTGCGCTTCAAAGAACAGGTCCGCAACCGCTCCTACAAGCCCTGACGTCAATATAATAAGCCCAACCACAAAAACGGCCCAAAGCGCGGTTTTTTCCCAACTTTCAGGCCTTCTGACACCTAGGTCGCGCCACCCAAGGCCCCGCCGGTGCAGTAGGTAGGTACCGACAACCATCGCACTAAAGGTAGAAGCCGGACCAGCAAACACCTGCGTATAAGGTAACAAAGACTGTTTAACCCCAACCAACACTAGCAAAACTACCAGCACATCAAAAAGGGCACGGCCATCAAAGCCAGCCTTCGCCTTCAAGTTCGCTACGCCATCAGTCACTGCTCTCTCCTGCTATGCTATACCTGCTAGGCACAGCATGCAGCAACGCACGTGAAGCAAATGTGAAATGACTATTCGGGTGGGTACGTTAAAAGGCGCTGCAATCCATACGACGCAAAAAATGATGAAAGACACTCACACTCAACGAGCGAATCTAAAATCTCATGCAGGGCCTCTACCGTTATATCAGCCCCTTGGCGAACTAAATGCGGCAACTCATAGAATTGATCCTCATTTGAGGAGAGCAACAATTGCTGCTCCAGATCACTGTCGCGCAAATATTCCGCATGCAGAAAAATCTCTGAGGCCATGGCCACGTCTGCACTACCCGACACCAAGTATTTAATGGCTGTGCGCTGTTTCGGCGCAAACAGCGTGTCAAATTGACCTTTCAGAAAGTCTTGATCAGAATTATAATCTGCAAAGGCATAATGATACCCCAGCGTTAAGGCCATTTTTTGCTCAGTAGGTTCCTTCAAAAGAAAGGCGGCATCTTTACGGGTACGAAGCGTGACAAAAAGCTCGCGCCCCGAGATAATAGGCTTGGTTACATCCGCGACAGCTTTTTTATTTTGCCAGCCCCACTGGCGCATCTCAAAGAATATGGCATCAATTTTACCAGTTTCCAAAAGTTCATACCGGCGCTGCGCAGGAATAGGGACAAATTTAAACCGGTACCTATTCTGATGACTGTTAAGTAAAGCAATAAAACCAGGGGTTACGCCCAAATTTCCTTCCACAAAAGGTTCAAATGGGTACCCGCCAACCAATATCTCAATTGGTTCAGCCCTCGCACCCATAGCGCAAAAAAACAACCAAAAAAAACAACCCAGCACTCTTAATTTGAGCCCAAACAATCGGCTCTCCCACAACAAAATAATTACAACAATTTCTGAAAAGCACTCTAAACTAAATTCCTTAATCAACTCTTCCTTCGCGGAAAGCAACCCGCAACACAAGAATTATATCTAGCCTGAAGGCACAAACAGGCTTTATCGCTTGCATTTACGCAGGATTCGCAGTACATCGCAGCGACTCAAATGGGGTAGCCCGTCTGAGCAATCCGCTCTTGCATCCCTGGAGGAAGTAGCGGTCGGTTTTCAGATGGTCTGAAAACTGAACAAAAGTTTTGGAGAAAGTGAATGGCTAAAGTCATCACAATCGCAGCCGAACCACGTGAAAGAGTTGGCAAGGGAGCCTCTCGTGCGTCACGTCGTGCCGGTTATGTACCTGCTGTAATATACGGCGACAACAGAGAACCAGAAGCAATTCAGATCAAAATGAACGAAGTTATTCGTCTTTTGAACCGTGGCGGCTTTATGTCTCATACTTTTGAGATTAGCGCTGGTCAGAAAAAAGCAACTGTTCTTCCTCGTGATTTGCAGCTTCACCCAGTTTCAGATGTACCAATGCACATCGATTTCCTTCGCCTCGGCAAAGGTGCGACAGTTGTTATGGCTGTACCTGTTAAAGTTATTGGTGAAGAAGAATCAGTTGGCCTGAAACGCGGCGGTGTTATCAACCACACTCGCCACGACATTGAGCTTAACGTTCCTGCTGACTCTATTCCTGAGTATATCGAAGCATCTGTTGCTGACCTTGATCTTGGCGGTGCCGTTAAAATTTCGGACGTGAAGCTTCCAAAAGGCGTAACACCAACCATCACTGACCGTGACTTCACGATCTGTGCGATTGTTGCACCGTCTGGCCTCAAGTCTGCTGGTACTGCTGATGACGCTGAAGAAGGTGAAGAAGCTGCTGCAGAAGAAGGCGGCGAAGAGTAAGCTATTCAGCTGGCCATTATGGCCACTGGAAAACAATAGGGGTTTTCAATGCTGCTATTTGTCGGACTAGGCAA
>CAXBKT010000158.1:0-8378 GCA_963976155.1 uncultured Kordiimonadaceae bacterium
GCGGTTCATACACTAGAGTTGCATCATGGCATTCTATGGCAAAAACTGATGTCGAAGCGAGTATATTGCCTATTTCACGTACGTTGAGGTCTTCGTGCTATCTGCACATAATGACTATTCACGCCCCAAAACTGACATTACAACATCCTTATTTTATAGAACCTTGCTGAACACTGTTGGTACTCAGCGTGCTTAGGCAACCACAATCTGTCCTGCATCAATGATGTTGTGAAGCTCGGCCTCAGTAACGCCCTCAAGAGTAAGTGTGCCATGTTCGCCAATATTGAGCTGTGCATTACCGCCACTAAAGATTGCCGCAGCACGCAGACCTGCTAACGTTAGACTATCAATACCGGATAAATCGAGCATGTCGGAATTATCTCCGCTACCAAAATCAGTGATGGTATCTGTACCAAAGCCACTAAGAAACGCAAAAGTATCGCTCCCTTCACCGCCCGTAAGCACATCGTCACCGGCGCCACCCCAAATCATGTCATTGTCGGCGCCGCCATTAACAGTATCGTCTCCAATGCCTCCAAAAAGGGTGTCGTCACCGGCGCCGCCATCCACATTGTCTGCTCCTGATGACGCGAACACTTTGTCGCCGCCATCACCACCGTTTAATGTGTCATCATTGGGGATATCAGGGCCACCGCGGCCACCATAAAGCACATCATTGCCCGCACCTGCGTTGATGCTATCATTGCCTTCGCCGCCGCCGAGTACATCGTCTTTGTCGTCGCCGTAAACGGTGTCGTTCCCCGTGCCAGCCCAAATGGAATTTTCGCCCTGCCCGGAATTAGCAACTGTCTGTGTTTTTGTGTCAAACGAACCACCAACGATAAAGTCATCCCCTGCACCGCCAAAGAGTGTATCGTCTCCGGCATTGATTAGATTTTTGAGGTCAAGGTCATCGCTTGCGTCGCCGCCGACGATCAGATCATTCCCATCACCACCGCCAAGAACGTCATTACCACGGTTACCCTGAACTGTGTCGTTGCCTTTATCGTCAGCACCCGCAAACACCTCGTCATTGCCGCTCCCGCCCACGACACTGTCATCACCAGCGCCACCCCGCAAGACATCCGCGCCTGACCCGCCGTCAATAGTGTCATTGCCAGAACTGCCTTCTAGCGTGTCAGTACTCGAACTCCCTGTTTTTACAGGGGTGGTGCTACCACTGCCTGATGATGAACTTCCCGAGCCAGAATCACTGCCTGACGAAGAACTCCCGCCCCCACTAGAGTTACCACCGCCAGTACTTGGTTCAGCGACATCAGCAACATTTATTGTCAGTGTAGAAGCTGCCACCGATGATTTATTGTGATTATCAGTGACGGTGAAATCAAAAGTTACGCGCGCATTCCCGTTGGCGTCTGCTTGCGGGATATATTTCAAGTCGCCATTCGTTAGCTCAGTCGCTGTAACAGCGTCATTTTCCCCTGCAGTATTCCCTTGATACAAAAGCTGATCACCAGCAGGGACAGACAGGTTGCTAATGGAAACAACCTTTAGTGTGTCGCCAGTATCAGCGTCGCTGAAGTTAAAGTCCGATGGTTTGAAAACATAAGTCGTATCTTCCGTGGCGCTTACAGTGCTGTTAGTTGTAGTTGGCGCTTGGTTGCCCTGCGCGACATTAAAGGTAAAAGTGGCTGGTGCCGCTGCATACCCTTTGCCGTCATTCACTGAGAATGTAAACGTGGAACGGGCAGTACCAAACCCATCTGTCGCTGGCGTGTATTTAATATCGCCGTCGTCAATATCCTTCAGGGAGATTGTGCTATTAATGGCAATTGGTGTACCATCATTTGTCAGGGTGTCACCTGTCGCCAAAGACAAGCTATCAACACGAAGGCTAGAGAAGCTATCACCATCAGCGTCGACAAAACCAAAATCCGGCAACTTAAGTGTATATGTGGTATTTGCCGCAATGCTTTCGGTATGGTTCGCCCCCGTAGGTAAATCCTCTACAGATGTAACCGCGATAACACGAGAAGTAGGGCTGGAGGCAAAGGTAGTGCCGTCTCCTACACTATACTGAAGTGTCGCGAGGGTTGCGCCACTTTGGTTTGCAGGCGGTGTATATATTAGATTGCCACCAGTAATATCTGCAACCGCGATTTCCTGTCCATTAGTCACCGAAGCGTTGTTAAGTGCCAGACCTGAAACCGTCGCGTCAATCCGAACAGTTTGTAGAGTATTGCCGTCTGCATCGGCAAACGAGAAGTCAGCTGTTGTAAAAGTGTGAGCTGTGTCTTCGGCAGTTGTAAGCGTGGTGGCGCTTTGTGAGAACGAGCTTAGGGAATTATCATCCTGAGAGGCGATAAAAAGATGGTCTGTTCCACTAATATCAGCAACCATTGGTACACGGGCACCATCAAGTAGTGTGTTGGCATCGTCAACAATATTATAGAGGTGTGTTAGCTTGCCTGAATTTCCCACAGCAAATACAGAGACACCATTATCAAGCGTTCCTGCGGCGAATAGATATGTTACGCCGTTAATCGCAACAGTATCCAAACCTCGGACACCATCGAGTAACAAACCAGCAGTATCTACAACATTATCAACGTTGGTCAATTTGCCGTCGCTTGCGACGGAAAATACGCTGATACCATCATCGTCAATACCTGAAACAAATATAAAACTGGTTCCGTTCACTGTGGCAGATGCAATGCCAAGTGCACCATCCAGTTCAAGTGCGCCAGCATCATTCACATTATCTACATTGGTTAGAGTGCCGCCAGCTGCAACGGAAAATACGCTGATGCCATCTTCATTCAGACTTGTCGTAATGAGATAGGTGTTGCTGCCTACTGTCACTGTTTCAAGGCGCTGTGCACCATTTAGGTTAGTGGAGCCAGTATCCGCAACATTGCTAACATTTGTAAATAATCCTGCGCTTGAAACCGAAAAAGCACTAATGCCGTGATCACCGCCCCCCGAAGTAAATAGGTAAGTTACACCGCTCACTTCAGCGAGTGCTAGGCCGCGCCCAGTGCTTAAAAAGACGGTACCATTGTCTGCAAAATTATCCGCAGCTGTAAGCGCACCACCTGCACCAACAGAAAATGAACTGATACCGTTGTCAGCGCCACTTCCCGCAATAGCAAAAACAAATGGATTACCACCTATTGTCGCGGATTTGATATCAACGGCACCGCCGAGATGCAATGTGGCATCATCGGTGACACCGCCGACACTGGAAAGAGCACCATTTGAGGCAACTGAGAAAATGCCGATACCATTGTCGCTAAAGGAGGATACATACAGATAGGTGGTGCCTGAGATGGTTACCGATGCAATTCCGTTTGGCCCACCAAGGGTGGTGCTACCGTCATCCTGTATATTATTGATGTGCGAGAAAGTGTTCGGCGAAATGGGGGCATCATTCACGGCTGTGGCATTAATCGTCATTGTAGAGGCTGCTGTTGAAAACAGGTTGCCGTCACTCACACTGAATCCGAACCCTGCGATGCCATTACCATTTTGATCCGCGAGCGGTGTATATTTCAGGTTTCCTGCGGTAATATCTGCAACTGTGATGACCTGAGCGCTGGTAACCGCTGTCCCACTCAGTGTTAAGCCTGTTGTGGTTGCGTCAATACGTACAGATTGTAGGGAGTCCCGGCTGTTTGTATCCGAGAAATTAAAATCAGCCGTTTTAAAAGTATAGGCTGTGTCTTCTGTGGTGATGACCGTATTGTTTGAATTTGTTGGTGAGGTGTTGGCAGAAAAAATTCTAGCGGAAATCCCTGTGCCGTCTACGTCAACATCAGGGTCTGAGCTTTGCCACGTAGCAATGAACTTGCCGCCGCCTAAGTCAGCTACATCGGTTATAGTTTGTGTACCTTGAACTTCACCACTGAGGTTAAATTCACTGCCTACCTTAGTTGCGCTACTATCAAACCTTTGACCTGAAATACCTTGACCTGAGCCGTCAACAGCAGGATCATCACTTCGCCATGCTAAGAGGAAACCACCATCATCCAGTGAGGTAATTCTTGCTACGTTCTGAGCACCCGTACTGTGCGTATTTACCGTAAACTCAGTACCAACCTTGTTGCCGCTGCTATCAAATAATTGCCCGGAAACCCCGGAACCCGACCCGTCCACATCTGGATCGTCTCCATACCAGGTAATAACAAAACCGCCGCCGGTTAATGTTGTTATTTTGGGGACAAGCTGATCCCCTTCTATCTGGGTATTCACAGTAAACTCTACACCCAGTTTATTACCTGCAGCGTCGAATATCTGGGCCGAAACACCAGATCCATTACCATCTGACTGAGGATCATAACTTGTCCAGGAAACAATAAAACCACCGCTTGAAAAAGTGGCGACACTGGGATGATATTGATTGCCTTCAACTTCGCTGTTGGCGGTAAATTCAGTACCGATTTTGTTACCGCTGCCATCAAATCGTTGGCCAGATATTCCTACCGCATCACCATCCACGTCTGGGTCGGCACTCTCCCAAACAACTAAAAAATTGCCATTGGTGAAAGTTGCTAGGCCTCTAGGTGTTTGATTGCCGTCTGTTTCAGTATTGATGGTGAATTCGCTGCCAACTTTATTGGCAGTGGCATCAAATATCTGACCTGCCACACCGAGACCACTACTATCTGATGTGGCACTTTCACTTTGCCATACCACAATAAAGCCGCCGCTGTTGAGCGGCTCTACGCTTGCAGTATCTTGTTTACCAGCCACCTGGGTGTTGACCAAAAACTGGCTTCCAACCTTATTGCCGCTTGCATCATATAATTGGCCGCTAACGCCCCTGCCGCTGCCGTCAATATTAGCATTTTCATGGTTATGCCAAATAATAACAAACCCACCACCAGTTAACGCAGTTACAGTGGGGTTGTATTGATCACTTGTTGCAATGGTGTTTACAAAAAACTCATTTGTGACTGCTTGGGGTGTTGTAATCTCAGGCATTGTTTTTCCTGTCTTCCATTAAAAGATGACAATAGGTTTCTGGAGCAAAAAATGGCTCTATCTATTGTCTGGACGATGAGGGAAGTGGAAAATGCAAACCATACGCAGAAGTGCGTATTTACGTTTTAGTAACCATAATTTTAAATGAGGCCGTAATTTACAGAAGTTGGTTTCTATGGGCATAGGCGGATAGTTCCGCTACGGTGCCAAGGCCAAGTTTTCGTTTTATATTTTCACGATGTTTACGAACCGTATGAGGACTTATGCCAAGCACGTTTGCACCACTTTCTGAAGTATGGCCTTCCGCAATTATACGGATAACTTGTGCCTCCCGGTTACTAAGCATGCTGGTGTCATTTCCTCTTTGGGCAATAAGCCCTTCTAAACGCGCGGGGAAAAATGTACGCCCATCAAGCACTGCCCTTACAGCTTGTTTAAACTGCTGCATATCTGCAGTTTTAAAGAGAAAGGCATTCAGTGATAAATCAGTAATTGCTGATGCTGCGGCGTCCTCAGACACTTCACCTGTCATTAATATCAACCGGGTTGGCAGTTCGCGTTTTCTTACTTCACGAGCGACATCAATGCCGCTTAAGCCTGGAAGTCTGATATCCAAAATTGCCACATCAGGAGGATTAGACACAAGTTGGTCAAGGGCTGATTTGCCGTCCTTAGCTTCCTCAATCGTTCCAACATTGTCAAATTTAGACAATAAAGAAACCATACCTTCCCTGATCAGAGCATGGTCATCAGCAACAATAAAATTAGTGCGACTTTGCATCATCCCTCTACAATTCATCGTTACCTCAATAGCCTTAGCAATTTGTAGCAGTATGTTTCTGTGGATGAAAGCTCTTAACAATCAGACCAAATATGCATTGGCTCCACTTTCTATAGGTGGGGCTGATGACCTTATTTAATTTTCAGCATTTAAAAAGACTGGCATTGAGCGTGATGCTGCTTGGATGTTTGGCTCTTTCCGCCGAAGCTCAGCCCTATATTGATTTCACTGACTGGGATGCAAAAACTCAAATTTCAATAGATGGCCCGTGGCAGGTAATCCGGGGTAAGCTCGTCCAGCCCGCTGACTATACGGATCAGTACACGGGCGAAGTTGCCACTTTCCCCGACCGATGGCATCAACAAAAAAATAATATTGCGAAAAAAAATGGCTGGCCTGTTGGTTTTGGTTCCGCCTCATATCGCACTCAGTTTAAGCTACCGCAGGGTGGCCGCCACTATAGCGTGATTGTACAAACCCCTTATACAGCCTCGGAAGTGTGGATTAATGGTCAGTTAATGGCCTCAAACGGCAAGGTCACTGAGACCCCAATCGGGTCACAAGCTTTCTATATGGAGCGCCACATCGCGTTACCGAACACGCCAACAATTGAAATAGTCCTACTTGTCTCAAATTTTGAGCATCATGCTGGCGGTATATTACGGCCGCCATTATTAGACCTAACACACCAAATTGACCGAGACACCCGCCTGCATGATTTATCCTACTTGTTTATATTTGGTGCCCTTACCGCCTTACTCATATTCCATACTGCCTATTTCCTGAAAGGCTATAAGAGAGGGCGTGATTGGTCTCACTTTTGGTACTGTGTATTAGTGGCCGTTGTCATCGTCCGCTTGGCCACGCTTAATACAATATTATTTAAGATATTCCCTGACTTCCCAGAGTTTAGTGACAAATTCCTTGTCTATGTAACGCTCTATTCCTCTTCGGCAGTCTATATGACGTTTTTGGCGTCTATATTTCCGCACGAATTCCCTCCTGCTGTGCGGAAGTTTGTATATTTTGGCTCAATACCTTTTTTGGGAAGCGTATTGTTTCTACCCGTGCATATTTACACACAGTTGCAGGATTATTTTATAGTTTTTGCGCTTGTCGTGCTTATCTATAACCAAGGCGCAATTATACAAGCTTGGAGAAAAAAGCGAGAGGGCTCTGGCGCTGTAGTGCTATTTACGGCGTTTTTCTTTGTAACGGTTTTCAACGATGCACTCCACTACATGCATGCGTTTAATCTTCGTCCCTTTTCTTTTTTGGACCTCATGCCGTTCGGGTTTTTGCTGCTGTCCATTGGACATGCTATTGCCCTGAGCGCACAATCTCGAGCTTTGCATGAACACTCATGGGGTCTTGCTGAAAACCTGAAGCTTCTTAATAAATCACTCGACATGAAGGTCCAGCAACGCACCAAAGAAGCAATGGATGCAAAACGTATCGCAGAAAAGAGCGCCACAGAGAAAACGAATTTCATTTCAGCTGCCAGCCATGACCTTAGGCAGCCTGTTCATGCCCTCAGTATTTTCAATGAAACGTTAAAGTTGGCGTCCCGTTCAGACAAAAAACTGACCACAATAGCAGAGAAACAAAGCATACTTATTAGGTCACTAACCGAGATGCTTGAAACTATGCTTGATGCCTCAAGGCTTGAGGCGAAAACGCTCTCGGTCAACATGTCAGCTGTACCTTTAGAAAAAATATTCACAGAGTTGCTAAATATGATGCAGCCAATCGCGGCGCAGGAAAATGTCGAACTATGCATCATACCGAGTACAAAAAGTGTTTGGGCAGATGAAAAACACTTGCGCCGTATCCTGAGCAATTTGGTAACCAATGCTATCAAAGCGTCATCAAGCAATCAGAAAAACAATGGAAAAGTTGTCGTAGGTTGCAGGTGTAACGGTAAAGATATTGATTTAATTGTTGCAGACAATGGCTGTGGTATTCCTTCAGAGGATATGGACCGTATTTTTGATCGTTATGCGCAGGCGGGTACCATACGAAATCCCCACCAGACAGGCATGGGATTAGGGCTCGCTATCGTGAAAGAACTATGCTCCTTGATGGGCATCAACATTGACCTCAAGTCTAACGTTAACCAAGGCACTCTTTTTCGACTTTCCACAAAAATGCCATCAGTGCCTGTTCCCATGGAAAACCATGACACAGGTATAGATACGAAACAAAAAATGGCTTTGAAGCGGCTTGTGGTCCTAATCGTGGATGATAGCAAAGCAGCACGAGAAGCCCTTACTGAGCTGTTTCGCAGGTGGGGACACGCAGCACGCGGCGTAAGTTCAAAAGATGAGGCACTTACCACTCTTGACGATCTCGGGAAACCAGACCTTCTCGTTGTAGACTACCGCCTAGATGCAGTCACAACAGGCCTTGATGTCATTCAGTCTATACAACAACGCTATAGAGATATTCCCGCTATCATCATCACTGGCGCAACTGCCGCTGCAGATTTGCAAGCCTTAGCGGCATCCCCTTTCAAAGTATTCCATAAACCCATAGACCCATCAGCTTTTGAAGCGTACCTGAATGAACAGTTTCATTCACATCCCGACTAACCACATTAGTTAGCGACCGCCCAACCCCACCTATTCAAGGCTGAGCTTCTAAATTAAGAGTT
>CAXBKT010000159.1:0-8310 GCA_963976155.1 uncultured Kordiimonadaceae bacterium
GACCGGCAACCTGAGTTGCTGAAATAGGGGGCTTATACTGGTGAGCGATAACACTCCAATTACACCAGAAGAAGAAGGCATTGAGCTGATCACCATCGAGGAGGAGATGAAAACCTCCTATCTTGATTATGCGATGAGCGTGATTGTTTCACGAGCTCTGCCTGATGTTAGAGATGGCCTTAAGCCTGTACACCGGCGCATTCTCTACTCAATGCACGAGAATGGCTATGAATGGAACAAACCATTCCGTAAGTCAGCGCGTATTGTGGGGGATGTGATGGGTAAGTATCACCCACACGGCGATAGCGCGATTTATGACGCCTTAGTGCGTATGGCGCAGAACTTCTCTATGCGTGCGCCTCTTATCCATGGTCAGGGTAACTTCGGATCCATGGACGGGGATAGTGCAGCCGCTATGCGTTACACTGAAGCTCGGATGGATAAAGTATCCAGCATGATTCTCGCAGATATTGATAAGGACACGGTGAATTTTCGTCCAAACTACGACGAAAGCGAAAGTGAGCCTGTTGTTCTACCTGCACGTTTCCCCAATTTGCTTGTTAATGGCGGTACTGGTATCGCAGTTGGTATGGCAACTAATATTCCGCCTCATAGCTTGCGCGAAGTTATTGACGGCGTGTTCGCAGTTATCGACAACCCAGAAATTACCAATTCTGAACTAATGGAGTATGTAACAGGCCCAGACCTGCCTACGGGAGGTATTATTCTGGGTGCTGGCGGTATACGCCAAGCCTATGAAACAGGCAAAGGCTCTATTACCATTCGTAGCCGAACTCATATTGAGGAAGTTCGCAAAGATCGGCACGCCATTGTTATCACTGAAATACCCTATCAGGTTAACAAGTCTTCAATGATTGAGAAAATAGCTGAATGTGTTCAAACAAAACGCATTGAGGGAATTTCAGACATTAGAGACGAGTCAGACCGTGATGGCGTTCGTGTTGTTATCGAACTGAAACGTGACAGTGTTCCAGAAGTCATTTTAAATCAGTTATTCCGTTTCACTCAGGTTCAAACAAGCTTTGGTATCAATATGCTTGCCATTAATGGTGGCAAGCCTGAGCAGTTAACGCTGCGCGCTGTTCTTGACGCTTTCATTAATTTCCGTGAAGAGGTCATTACACGTAGGACCAAGTTTGAACTCAGTAAAGCAAGAGACCGTGCACATATTATGGTTGGCTTGGTTATTGCTGTTTCGAACATCGATGAAGTTGTAGCTATCATTCGCGGCGCGTCTTCACCTGCCGTTGCTCGCGAAGCACTTACGACACGAAAATGGGACCCTGTAGACGTTCTGCCATACCTTGAGTTAATTGCTGAGACTGGCTGCCTCAATGAAGACGGCACATTCCAACTTTCGGAAATACAAGTTAAAGCAATTCTTGATCTTCGCTTACACCGCTTAACAGCTCTTGGTCGTGATGAAATTGGTGGAGAACTTGAAGAACTTGCTCTTAAGATACGAGAATTCCTCGACATTCTTGGCTCAAGGATTCGCCTTTATGAAGTTCTGCGCGGCGAGCTTGAAGCTGTTCAAGAAGAATTTGGCAATGACCGTAGAACTGAAATTGACCATACAGCGATGGGTGCCTTCGACGACGAAGACCTAATTGCGCGTGAAGATATGGTCGTTACGGTTACTCATACAGGATACATCAAACGCGTACCACTTTCCACTTACCGTGCACAGCGCAGGGGCGGTAAAGGCCGGTCCGGCATGCAAACCAAAGACGAGGATTTCCTCTCCACGGTATTTGTCGCTGACACACACACACCCGTCTTATTCTTCTCCAATACAGGACAAGTCTATAAGATGAAGGTTTGGAAACTGCCGCTTGGTTCCCCAACATCTAAAGGCAAGGCTGTGATAAACTTGCTGCCATTAAAGCAAGACGAAACAATCGCTACAATCCTGCCACTTCCTGAAGATGAAGATAGCTGGGGCGAACTGCATGTAATGTTTGCTACAGCAAAAGGTAATGTTCGACGAAATCGCTTATCAGATTTCTCTAATGTTATGTCCAATGGTAAAATTGCCATCCGATTCTCTGACGAAGACGACAAGTTAATTGGCGTTGATGTCTGTACTGAAAATCATGATGTCATCCTTGCTGCCAAAGGTGGGCGCGCCATTCGCTTTAAATCAACTGATGTCCGTTTGTTTGTGGGTAGAACTTCAACAGGCGTACGAGGCATGAAATTCGGCGAAGGCGATGAAGTTGTATCAATGTGCGTTATCAAGGGTACCGACGCGACGACAGAAGAACGCGACGCATATCTGCGCGCAGCCGCGTGGAAGTCTGAGCCAGGAGAGCAAACGCTTTCGGACGAGCGCATGGCATCTCTTGCAGAGTGCGAGCAATTCATCATTACTGCGACAAATAATGGCTTTGGCAAACGCACCAGTAGCCATGAATACCGCGTTACAGGCCGCGGTGGGCAGGGCATATGGAATGTTCCTTCTGATGCTCGTCTGCGTGAACAGATAGGTTCTGTTGTAACAGCTGTGCCAATCACTGAAAACGAACAGCTCATGATGGTTACGGACCAAGGTAAACTTATACGAACGCCAGTTCATGATGTTCGTATTGCCTCTAGAAATACAAAAGGAGTTACGCTCTTTAAGGTGGCTGACAATGAACACATTGTTTCGGTCGCTAAACTTCTGGAAAGCACAGACGATGAAGAAGGCTTGGAAGATGAGGAAGTGACAGCAGGAGAAGAAACTCAAACTGCTGAAACCCCAGAGGAAATTTCCGAGGAACTTTCTGGGGAAACCTCTGAATAGAACAACCCAACACTCTGAAAAAACAAACCCAGTTTCATTTACGTGAAGCTGGGTTTTATATTCTTAGCTATTGAGAAACAACAATCCAACAGCGCCCAACCCCAACACTAATCCTGAAATTCTGTCAATGAGGCCTGCATTTTTCTCTGCACCAAAGAACACGCGTGCCTTGGCCGCAACAAACACCCAAAAACTATCTAATAGCAGTGTCACGCAAATGAACGCGATAGATAATGTGATAAGTTGCGTATCAAGTGGTAAGTTTTTCGATATGAATTGAGGGAAGAAAGCTGCAAAAAAAAGAATTGCTTTAGGATTACTTGCTGCAATAAATAAGGCCCCTATGTAAGTCCGCCAAGGCGTTTTAATACGCTTTTCTTCCACGGAAAGTGCTGTTGGCTTACGCCTAAAAGCCGAGTAAGCAAGAAAGACTAAATAACTAGCTCCAGCATACCTAATAAAATCAAGCAAATTTGACGAAACACGCTGAATAGCTGAAAATCCAGTATAGTTTAGAACCAAATAGACAATTGCAACTGATGCTGCAGCAAAAACAACAGCCAATCCATTGCGCGGACCGTTAGATAAGGTTTCCGAAATGGCCAAACTTACAATTGGGCCCGGAGTAAGCACCAACACAGCTGTCGCGACAATGAAAAGTCCGAATAAAAAAGGGTCTACAATCCCCATATTTTCACCTTGTTCTATTTAAATACACAGCTTTGCACACGTATTTCCTTGTAATTTGGGCCATCTTCGGGAATCTTGCTGCAAAGCACAAAAATAGCAACCCCTCACATCAGGTAAGCATCATGGTAAAAAAGAGAACTGGGATCTACCCGGGCACTTTTGACCCCATTACAAATGGGCACATGGATATTTTCAAACGTGGTTTGCGCCTCGTGGACCGCTTAGTAATTGGCGTCGCAACAAACCCAAGTAAAGATCCAATGTTCACTTTGGAAGAGCGGGTTGCCATGGTCGACCGTGAAGCACGTCACCTTGCCGAGGAAGCCGGTGTTGAGTTTGAAGTTGTTCAGTTTGATGAACTATTGATGAGCTTTGCGGAACGCGTTGGCGCCGACATTATTATTCGCGGACTCCGTGCGGTAGCAGATTTTGAATATGAGTTTCAAATGACTGGTATGAACTATCAGATCAATCCAAATATCGAGACGGTCTTTCTTATGGCCGACCCTCGATATCAAACCATCGCGTCTAGGCTTGTTAAAGAAGTAGCTAGATATGGTGGGAACATTGCCTCTTTTGTGCCTAAAATTGTGGGTACAGAGGTCGTACAGAAAGTCGCCGCTACAGGTGGTAGATAACTAAAAACTAGAGTTGGCAAACGTATGAAGTGGCTGTTAATAATATTCGCAACAATGGTGGGGCTCATGACTGAAGAATCAGAAGCAATCAATCTTGATAAAGAAAACATCCTCTATTTAGACCTCGAAGCAGGTCGTGTAGAAATATTGATGCGCCCAGATGTAGCCCCAAAACATATCGCTCGAATCCGGGAGCTGGTACGCCAAGGGTTTTACGATGGAACGATCTTTCACCGCGTGATACCTGGATTTATGGCACAAGGCGGTGATCCGGAAGGCACAGGACTTGGTGGATCAGGCCAAAACATCGAAGCAGAATTTGATGGCATGCCTCACATGCGGGGTACTGTTTCAATGGCACGCGCCACAGACCCCAACAGTGCTGATAGTCAATTTTTTATCTGCCTTGATCGCTCAACCTTTCTTGACGGCCAATATACTGCTTGGGGTCGCGTAATGAAAGGCATGGAGTATGTCGACATGATTAATGTAGGCGAACCTCCAGCCAACCCAACAAAAATCATTCGGATGCAAATTGCTGCCGACGTAAAAGAATAACAATCAGCACATTAATGTTGATTTAGGGCGCTTTATGCGCCCTTTTTCTTGTCGTTCCTTCCTCCACACTGTAAAAGCCCCTCCATGAATGTAGACTTATTTGATTTTGATCTCCCAAAGGAGAATATTGCCCTCCGCCCAGCTGAGCCGCGTGACACAGCACGCATGCTCGTTGTTGATGGCGGCCTTCAGCATGCCGCGGTATTGGATCTTGCAAATTTTCTCACTGATAAAGACCTCCTTATCTTTAATGACACGCGCGTCATACCCGGCCGCTTATACGGGAAAAGAGGGGAAGCGAAAGTTGAGGTAACCCTGCACAAAAGGGACAGTAATACTGTTTGGTGTGTTTTCGCGAAACCTGCGAAAAAATGCCGCCTCGGCGATATATTGGACTTTACGGGACTAGAAGCCGAGGTGATAGCCATTGGAGATGACGGCGAACGGACAATTCAATTCAATGTAGAAGATACGGCTATTTGGGATGCGCTTAAAGGGCACGGCACAATGCCACTTCCGCCCTATATTGCCTCACAGCGTGCCGTAGACGAAAAAGATAACAAGGATTATCAAACAGTCTTTGCGTCAGAAGACGGAGCCGTAGCTGCACCAACCGCAGGCCTCCACTTCACTAACCGCATGCTAGACGCGTTGGCAAAAAAGGGCGTTCAGACTGCGGCTGTTACACTCCATGTAGGGGCAGGAACTTTCCTGCCAATCAAAGTTGACGATACTCGCGACCATAAGATGCATAGCGAAATTGGTGAAATCACCAAAGAAACCGCTGACTTGATTAACAAGACAAGGCAAAATGGCGGGCGCATAGTGTCTGTTGGAACCACTTCATTACGACTTCTTGAGTCCGCAGCAGATGATATGGGTTTTGTTCATCCTTTTAAAGATGATACCAATATTTTCATTACGCCGGGGTATAAGTTCAAAACAGTTGATATATTGATGACCAACTTTCATTTACCAAAATCAACTCTTTTCATGTTGGTGTCCGCCTTCGCCGGCATGGATGTGATGAAAAATGCTTACTTAGAAGCTATTCGAGAAAGCTATCGCTTTTACTCTTACGGCGATAGCAGCCTGCTATTTCCAAAGAAGGACAGTTAAATGACTGAACGTTTCAATTTTACCGTCCATGCCACAGATGGCGCTGCGCGCCTTGGTACCATTGCGATGCACCGCGGTGAAATTAGAACCCCAGCCTTCATGCCCGTGGGCACAGCTGGTACCGTAAAAGCTATGATGCCAGAGAATGTGCGCTCAACTGGTGCAGACATACTTCTGGGAAATACTTACCACCTTATGCTTCGCCCAACAGCAGAACGAATTGCTAAGCTTGGAGGGCTGCACAAATTCATGAATTGGGACCGACCTATCTTAACAGATTCTGGTGGCTTTCAAGTCATGTCATTGACCGAACTACGTAAAATGAGCGAGGAGGGGGTCTCCTTTCAAAGCCACATTGACGGCAAACACATTATGTTAACGCCAGAGCGCTCAATGGAAATTCAGCGTTTACTCGATTCTGATATTGTAATGGCATTTGATGAATGTACACCATTTCCCGCTGAGTATGATGTGGCGAAAGAATCAATGGAGCTTTCCATGCGTTGGGCGAAGCGGTCCCGCGATGGTTTTAATTCGGGTGAGGAACATGCCTCCCGCACGGCTCTTTTTGGCATAGTGCAAGGCAGTGTTTATGAAGACCTTCGTTATCGTTCCATTGATGCCCTCGCTGAAATTGGTTTTGATGGGTACGCAGTCGGAGGCCTGGCTGTCGGCGAAGGGCAGGAGATGATGTTTAAGGTGTTAGATTTCACCATGCCACGCATGATGACGGAAACACCACGTTATTTAATGGGTGTAGGTAAACCTGATGACATTGTTGGGGCCGTTGAACGCGGTATTGATATGTTCGACTGCGTTATGCCTACTCGGTCTGGCAGAACGGGGCAGGGTTTCACAAGACGTGGCCCCATCAACATGAAAAATGCGCGCCACAAAGATGATGATCGCCCTATTGATAGCCACTGCGCTTGCCCTACCTGCACAAAATACAGCAGGGCATACGTTAGTCACTTGATACGCGCCGGTGAGATTTTGGGTTCAATGTTGCTTACTTGGCACAATCTACAGTTCTACCAAGACTTAATGGCTGGCCTTCGCGATGCAATTGCTGAAGGGCGCCTAACTCAGCACGCAAACAAGTTTAGAGAAACATATCGACTAGGTGACATTGATCCCCTCTAAGTACTAACCTAAGTTTAAAATGACGTTCTGTACTTTGAGTTAACAATTACTCTGCCTACAGTTTTAAAAAAACTGAGGAGGAAATGGTGCGTGCACTTTTACTAACGGGTCTTATGTTTGCTGCTCCTGCGGCCTTGGGACAAGACAAAAAAGAAGACAACCTTAACATTACGGGCAATAACCGAACTGCCATTATTGCAACTGAACGGCAGCAAAAGGGTATGTATGATGGTGCTTATAATTTTGCACCAGCAATAAGAGCAGGTGACTTTATCTTTGTGTCAGGCGCCGTAGCCGGGGCATTTGGTGAAGACACACCTGTAGGTAAGGTGGAGTTCCAAACCAGTATACGTAGGGCTTTCAACCAACTGGACGATATTCTAAAAGCAGGAAATGCCAGTCTCAATGACGTTGTAAAAATACGCACCTTTCATGTGTTTGATAGTCCACACACAACACTAACCAAACATGAACAAATCGGAGCGGTTGCCGAAGTGAAAAACGAGTTTATTAATGAGCCTCACCCAGCTTGGACTGCGGTGGGAAGTACAGCACTATACCCTGACAAAGGGCTCGTCGAGATTGAAGTAGTTGTCTATGCGCCTCAAAAAATAGTAGCACAGGATATGAATCAGTAACTTTTTTCAATTATGTTAGCTGTTTCTTCACTGTTCTAGCTTTACAAACACCACTGAGATTAAGGCATAGCTTGGACTTTGAAAAAAAGTTGTAAAAAGGTGATAGTTTTTCTTGACCCACCAACATCTTGGACCTATGTTCCGCCGCGTCCAAGGGGATCAATTTCCGCGGAACATATTGAGGGCCCGTAGCTCAGCTGGTAGAGCGGCTGACTTTTAATCAGTAGGTCACAGGTTCGAACCCTGTCGGGCTCACCAATTCATAAAGGCTGACGCTATATGCGTCGGCCTTTTTTGATTCTCAAAAAAGTGAAGCTTTGCCATCAAAAAGGCACGTTTCTAGCCTTGTCTTTCTATACCGGTAGCGCATACAGTTACGATAAATGATCTTCAGGGGAGTTTTCAGTTTTATGCGATATTATCACGTCGCCCGTTTGCCTATCTTTGCGGCAGCTTTGGCACTCAGTTCATCCCTTGTCGCAGAAGAGACCATTCCAAGCGAAGAGGCCGCGTTTCAGACATGGCTTGAAGCTGTAAAAGTCGAGGCCCGTGAACGCGGTATTAAAGAAGAAACGCTTACGCAAGCACTTTCGAATATCACTCCGATTGTAAGAGTTATAAAACGCGATAGAAACCAGCCGGAAGTAAAACAGACCTATGCCCGTTATCTAAAAAGCCGTGTTAGCCAATGGCGGAAAGATAAAGGCACCAATAT